>WGCN01000183.1 GCA_015493745.1 Calditrichales bacterium | reverse complement strand
CCCAAAAAGCACCAAAATGGTGTTTAGCGGGCCAATTAAACAGGTAAATCGCCATGTCATAGAACATATTTTCAAAAAAAAGACGTTTTTAAGGATAATTACAGGATATAACTGAATTCTTCAGATGTCTCTTATAATATTAGCCGTTTTCATTGATTTCATTGCCGCACTTTCGATATGAGATAGGTAAAGTATACAAAACGGGATGAGCTATGTCTAATTTAAATCCCGTGTATCCTCCGAAAATTAACCGCGGCCGGCCCCGGCTTGCGACAGGAAAATAAACGGTTGGGGTATAAATAAAAAAGCCCCCCGCCGGTACCGGCGGAGGGCTGTACATCAGGACGATTGCGGATTATTTTTTCCGAATGAATTCGGCGTTGATAACGATACGCACATCATCGCTGACCACCAGACCGCCGCCATCCATGGTTTTGCTCCAGGAGACATTGAAATCCTTACGGTTGATGATGGTGGTGGCGTTTATGCCGATGCGGGTGTTGCCCCAGGGATCCTTGATCGGCCCCTTGACCGTAAAAGGCAGGCGCAGGTCTTTGGTGATACCGTGCAGGGTCAATGTGCCTATGGCCACATAACCGTTGTCGGTCTTTTCCACCTTACTGCTTTTAAAGGTCATCAGCGGGTACTTCTCCGCGTCAAAGAAATCGGGACTGCGCAGGTGATTGTCCCTTTTGAGATTATCGGTATCCACGCTGGCCAATTTGATATTGGCTTCCACGTTGAATTTACTCAGATCCTGCGGATCGAAGGTCAGCGAAACATCATAATCCTTGAATTCGCCTTCCACGGTGGAAATTACCATATGAGTAACTTCAAAACCGATCGTCGTGTGCGATTTGTCATTCACGTAATCCGTGGCCAGGGCCATTGTGCCGAGGCTAAGCAGCAAAAGAGCCGCACTCATAAATCGATACATAAAATATCTCCTTTGTTTGATTGTTTTATTAAGATCCGTAAAAAAAGTGTTCTCGTACAATTTTATCGTTTTCCCATTCCTGAACTGTAACCTGGTGTGATTTTACGTGTCCCCACTCTTTATGTTCATAGTCCATGGTCCATTCCACCATGCTCAGATTGTCGCCGGTGGCCACATTTTTTACCTCGGCACCATGAAACGCCGTGATGTTGCCGAAAAATTCCCTTTCCCGCTCACGGTTAGCGGCTTTTCCCACCACGGGTGGATTATTATTCTCCTGCATAACCACATTATCGGCATACATCTCCTCAAAGGCCTCCAGGGCGCGGCCTTCCAGTATCGCTTTGTTGAGTTTCTCAACATTTTGTAAAACAGACATAGTGTCCTCCTTTGTTCTCCGGCGTTTAACCACCGATGTTGAAGCGTGTTTAAACACGCATTAGTTTAAAAAAAATCAGTATTTCAATAAAATCACTTCGCACATATCCACGATTTGCCGCAAGGTTTCCGCCCCTGTGTTTTCTTCGAACTCCCGCAGAAAGGCGTTTACCCGCTGATCCAGTTCTTCCAGCAGTTTCAGGCCTTCGGCTGTAATAAAGGCCATGGAACGGCGACGATCCTCCTGGCATTGTTTGCGTTCCACCAGGCCGCGTTTTATCAGGCGGTCGATCAGGCGGGTGATATCCGGCGCCCGCTCGATCATGCGCTCGGTAATGGCATAGCGCGGGTATCCCTCCGGGTAGGCGCCTTTCAGGATATGCAGGATGTTGTACTGGGCCATGGTGATGCCACTGCCCTTAATGGAATTCAGAAACTGATCCCGTAACACGGTGGAGGTCATAAAGATGCTTAAAAAAGCCTCCTGGGCCACGCTGTTAAATTTCTGCTGCTTTATGCGTTCTTTTAAGGTTTTCATTCCTGATTTCCGATATATGTGTTTGAACACACAAAAGATACGCCATCTCTTTCCGGAAGTCAAGTTTTAATTTTTAGGCAACAAAGCAGGGCGCTTTCCGAAGGTTTACGGGTAATTTTACTTTGCACGCTGTTGAAAAAATTGTAGATTTATATTGACCTGTTAATTCCAAATACCGGAACACATGAAAAAAATTGTTGTTTTGCTCACACTGATTCTGATCCTGCCCGCTTTTTCCACGGCAGGGGAGAGCAAAATCTACGGACGCATAATTTTACCGGTACCGGTAAAGAAGGAGAGTGCCTTTCCCGGCATGGCATACCGCAACCGTCTTACATCTCCCGGGATCAGCGGAAAAAAGAGAGCCGCCGCGGAAGATGTCATTGTATTGGCCTATCCTCTCTCCTTCAGGCCCGTGGTTAAGCCGATGATGAATGCGCGCCTGTTGCAAAAAGAAAGCTGTTTTGTGCCGCGTGTTCTGCCGGTCACTCCGGGGACGACGGTCTTTTTTATTAACCGGGATCGTTATTACCATGACGTCTTCAGCTTAACGCCCGGGGCCCGTTTCGATATTGGTCGCCGCCCTACCGGGACCGCGGTTGGCAAAACCATAAAACAAAGCGGTGAGCTTAAGCTGTTTTGTGATATTCATCCGGGCATGACCGCCACCATACTCTGTGTGGAGACTCCATATTTTACCCGTTCCAGCAGAAACGGTGTCTATCTGTTAAAAAATCTGCCCCCGGGCCGCTACCGGCTGGAAGTTTATCATCCTGACCTGAAAAGGGTGGCGGAAACGGTGGATGTGAAAAAAAACAAGGCCTTGCGTGTGGATTTTAACCTGAAGCGTTGATGATATGTTTCTTGCTGCAACAAAAGCGGGATATAAATCCGGTTCCAATGATCCTGTTGATTTTTTAATAAAGCTTGCGGAGGTTTGCCGTGCGTAATCGCTGGATACATATTCTGTTGCTTGGCACATTTGGTTTGGCGCCCCTCAGCGCCCAGATAGAACTGAGCGGCAGCGCTGATTTTGAGCTGGCTGCCGGCGGCGAGGATTCCCGTTTCGTTACCAATGAAATCAATAATGAATTTCGCCGGCCACACCTGAGCATACGTGAACTGAATCTTTTCCTCTTTTCCGATCTCGGAAATAACTTCTCCTTTACCGGTCGTCTGCAATGGGACATCTGGGGCAGCGGGCGCCTAAATCCCCTGCGCATAACACTGGCCGCCCTCTCCTGGGAAGCGGGCCGGGTGGGGCTTACCGTGGGGCGCTTTGTAAATCCCTTTGGTCTCTACCCGCGCCGGCAACTGAGCAGTACCGGCTCCTTTATCAACGCCCCCCTGGCCTATGGCTACTTTATTAATATTTCCGATACACGCGGCTTCTGGCCCGCGGCCGGTACGGTAGGGCAGTACGGCCGCGAGGATGTGGGGCTGACCATGAACTATTTCGGCGGCTATGTCACTGGCGGCCTGTTTAACTGGGTGATTATCCCGCAGGGCATGGATGTGGCCCTGGCGGTTACCAATGCGGCACCCGCTTCCCAGCAGGATTACACCAACTTGCAAAATCTGGGCGCCACCCTGCGCCTGGGTTTTCAACCGGCAATATTCTGGCAACAGGGTATTTCCGTCAGCCACGGCAGTTTTATGCGCCGGGCCACGGTTAACACCAATTTCGACCGTTTTGAGAAATACCGTCAAACTTTGCTGGGCACGGATATTGTTTTCGCATTCAGTTACTTTGAGCTTAGCGGGGAACTGTTATATGCCCTGTGGGATGTGCCCGCCTCCGACAATAACGGCTTTCAGATCGCACCGGACGGAAATCCGGAACAGTACCGGCTGACCAATTGGAGCGCCTACCTGGATGCGCGTATCGAATTGCCCTTTTGGCCCGGAAGCTATATGGCCGGGCGCTATGAACGCATGGTTTTTGACCGTTTCACGCCGCCCGCCGGCAGCAGTCTGGTCTCAACCAACCCCTGGGATGATAGTCTGATCCGCTATTCCTTTGCCCTGGGCTATCGTCTGGCGCGGCCCGTGCTTTTAAAATTTGCCTTTAGTGAACAAATATATGATGACAGGACTTTAAGGCGGGATGACTGGACCCTGCGTCTGGTATTGAATGTATCTCTTTAACCCCATCTTAGGTATAATTATGATCTCCAGAAGAAAATTCATAAAAACGGCCGGTTGGGGCGCGCTGCCCGTTCTGGCAACACTGAACGCTTGTGAAACCGTTACCGGCCATGCCGGAGAGGATGACTGGCGTGCGGATTATAACATCATGGGGGACGCCGCCCGTTTTGAGGCGGGCACCATTGTTACCTATCAAAGCATGCTGGACTCGGGAATACTCAGCGATGCGCCGCCGCCGTTGCTGGCCGAAATGAATGCCCGGCTGTTTAAAAGCCACCATGACGAGCATCTGGCTGCTTTTAACCAGGCCTTTGCCGCAAAGGGGCTGGAGACTGTCGATACCGGCGGCGTTACCGCCGACCCTCGTCTGGACGATGCCGGAAACTGGCGCGACGCCCTGATTTTGGCTTTAAATATGGAATTTGAAGCGGCACAGTTTTATTTTAGCCGAATGACGGATCAATTAACGACAACATCCGTTAGAAAACTTTTTGCCAATATCTTTCCCATCGAGATGAGCCATGCCGTGGCCTTTAAATTTATTCTGGGTGAACAACCGGCCATCAACGCGGGACTTTTTGAAAAATTTTCTATTGCCGTCAAATTATAACCAATGCAGGAATTTCAATAATGCGTTTCCCGGTCTCTTTGCTTAGCTTAGTCCTTATGTTTGTTCTTTCATGCCGGTCTCAAAACAGCGCCCCCTCCGGCAGCAGAAATACGGACTGGGCGCGGGGTATTGTCTGGTATCAGATATTCCCCGAGCGTTTCCGTAACGGCGATACGGCCAATGATCCCACCCCGGAGGAGGTGCCCGAAGCCCGGAACTATCCCTCCTGGCAAATCCATCCCTGGACCAGCGACTGGTTTGAGGTACAGCCTTATGAACGGAAGAAATCCGCCCTTTTTTATGATGTCGTCTATTCCCGGCGCTATGGCGGTGATTTGATCGGGGTTATGCAAAAGCTGGACTATCTGAAGGATCTGGGCGTGGATGCCATTTACTTTAATCCCCTCTTTGAAGCGGCCACGCTGCATAAATACGATGGTGCCTCCTTTCACCATATCGACAATAACTTTGGCGCGGACAGCCGCGGCGATCTGGAAAGATTAAAGCTGGCGACCGAAACCGAAGATCCCGGCACCTGGATATGGACCTCCGCCGATTCCGTTTTTCTGCAATTGATCAAGGAAGCGCATAAGCGGGATATCCGCATTGTGATGGATGGCGTGTTTAACCATACCGGGCCCGAGTTCTTTGCCTTTGAGGATGTGCGCAAAAACGGCCCGCGGTCCCGTTACGCGGACTGGTACGACATAAAGTCCTGGGATGATCCGGCCACGCCGCAAAACGAATTCGACTATGCCGGCTGGTGGGGCTTTAAGGGCCTGCCGGAGTTCTATGAGGATGAGAATGGTTTCCGCCCCGCCGTGTGGGATTATATCTTTCATGCCACCGAACGCTGGATGGATCCCAACGGTGACGGCGATCCTTCCGACGGTATTGACGGATGGCGTTTGGATGTGGCCGATCAGGTGGCGCCGGTATTCTGGAAAAAGTGGTATAAACATATCAAGGAGATCAACCCCGCGGCACTGATTGTGGCCGAACTGTGGGACGAAGCTTCCGAAGCGGTCAAGGACCAGCGTTTTGACGGGGCCATGAATTACCCCTTCGCCTATGCCATGGTCGATTTCTTTATCGATCAAAAAACCGCCATCGACGCCCCAGAACTGGCCAGGCGTTTGCAAAAACTGTATGAGGCCTATGGTAAAAATACCCTGGGCCTGATGTGGAACCTGATTGATTCCCACGATACGGACCGGGTGGCCTCGATGATTCTCAACCCCGATCTGAACTTTGACCGTATGCGCAGCCCCAAGGATAACCCCAATTATCGGGTACGCAAACCAAATGATACGGAACGCAAAAAACAAAAACTGATCGCCGCTTTCCAGATGACCTTCGTCGGGGCGCCGTTGATATATTATGGCACCGAGGCCGGCATGTGGGGCAGTGATGATCCCGATGACCGCAAGCCGATGCTGTGGGCAGACCTGAAATACGACGATGAAAAACAACACCCGCTTCCCGGGAAAAAACGTCCTGATGATAAAAATGTCTTTGACGGGGAACTGTTCAATTATTACCGTGATCTGATCAGGCTGCGCAGGGATCATCCCGCGCTGAACCGGGGTGATTTTTCCATAGCGGAAGAATTTACCTCCGGAGACATGATCGCTTTTTACCGTACCGCGGCCGGTGAAAAACTGCTGGTGGCCTTTAACCGTTCCGACAGGGAACAGCTTCTGGAGTTGCCGGACAATTCATTTAAAAAGGTGCTGTGGGGCAACAGTACCCGTCCTTTAAAAGTGGATGGAAAATCCTTTATGGTGATAAAGCTGAAAGTAAAATGATTTAAATGTTGTCCGCGGGTAGACAACAGCACAATGCCAACGATAACCTTTAACGGAAAGCAATCCATATGACGCATAAACACAGTGTAGCTATTTTTGGAGCGGCGGTAGCCGGTTCCGAAGCGGCGGCCACCCTGGCCTCGCACGATGTGGAGGTTTTTGTTTTTGAACAAAATGCCCTGCCGTATGGGAAAATAGAATACGGCCTGCCCATGTGGCATATCAAATTGCGCGATAAATATGAAAAGATAATCGATGAGAAACTGGATCATCCCGGAGTACGCTTTATGCCGCTGGTGAAACTGGGGCGCGATCTTTCCTTTTCGGATGTGGTGGAAAAATGGCCCTTTCAGGTGGTGCTGCTGGCCACCGGCGCCTGGCGCGACCGGCCCCTGCCCGTACCGGGTGTGGATGACTATATCGGACGTGGGTTTTACTATCAAAACCCGCTGGTAAGCTGGTTTAACCAAAAGCATGATCCCGCCTATCAGGGGCCGGGGTTTGACTTAAAAGAGGGGGCCATTATTATCGGCGGGGGCCTGGCCTCCATCGATGTGGCCAAGATCGTGATGTTGGAAACTTTTATGGCCCGCGCCCGGGAAATGGGACGGGAAATAGATCTTTTTACCCTGGAACGGTTGGGCCTGCCCGCCGCCGCCGAACAACTGGAGCTCGATCTAAAGCAGATGAATCTTAAGCCCTGTACCATCTATTACCGCCGCCGGCGTATCGATATGCCGCTCTCCTCCAACCCGGAAGTGGAATCCGAAGAAGCCTGGGCCAAGGTGCACAATGTGCGTGAAAAAATTCTGACCCGCGCCCAGGGCAAATATCTGTTTAAGGTGGAAGAACTGCATAGCCCGGTAAAAACCATTGTGGAAGGGGATCGTCTGGCGGGGCTGGTTTTTCGCAAAAATGAAATCCGTGACGGCCGGCTGCAAGCCGTGGCGGACAGCGACTATGAAGTGCAGGCTCCGCTGGTCATATCTTCCATCGGCAGCATCCCCGAACCGATCGAAGGGGTGCCCTGGGAAGGGGAAAAAATGGCTCTGGCCGACGTGAATACCGGCCGCGTGAAGGGCTGGGATCATGTCTATGTGCTGGGCAACGCGCTGACCGGAAAGGGCAATATCAAGGAATCCCTGCATCACGGCCGGAAAATCTCGGAGAATATTGCCCGTGAATATCTGGGGCTGCGGGAAACCGCCGACGAGGCTTACGAAATAAAACTGCCGATTGCCGATCAAATAGATAATTTAAAAAAAGAAATCGAGTCGCGTCCCCCCTTATCAAAGGAAGAGTATGACTATCTCTGCCAGTGCGTTGGCAACGCCTGCCACTGTATGGTGGGCGAGGGAGAAATTCCCGGTTGCCGTTGCACCCATTACAAGGGTTGGATCGAAGAGCATATGCCGCCTCGCTTGGAAAATATGATCAGGGACAAGCAAAATGAGCAAAAATAACAGCAGCCGCGTCTATTCCACCCACGCCGGGGAGCGCGATGAGGCCGCAACGAATGACGCGCGGGAAATGATGCCGCCCGAAAAACAGACGGCCTATATCGAGCGCGACCGGAAAAAACGGCGTGGCAAAACAGTGATCGTCATACGTAACCTGAAAGGCGATCTGAGCGCTTTAAAAAAGGAACTGCAAAAACATTGCGGGGCCGGTGGCAGCCTAAAAAACAATGAAATTGAAATTCAGGGCGATCATCGCGAAAAAATAGCCGCCTATCTGCAGAGCAAGGGTTATAAAACAAAACTTGTGGGCGGATAAAGGTCTGTACCTGACGTCAGGAGGTCTGTTTATTTGAAAAGGGTGTGCGGCCCGGTTAAAACTTTTTTGTTATATGGGGTGAAATAAAAAAACCGGCGAAAGAAAGCCGGTTTTTTGTTGAACGTGGCTTGGCCTTAACTCAAAATATTGTCGAGGCCGGAAAACTTTTTATTGTAGTCGGCCTGACTGCGGCGAACCACCTCATGGGCTTCATCCTTGCCGTAGGTATGGGTGATTTGTGTAACGTGCCGGTCTTCACCGGGGATATCCTTATAGGTCAGGAAATAGTGTCTCAGCCGTTCGATCAGCTTTTCGGGAACATCCTGGATATCTTCCCAGACGCCGTAAACAAAGTCATCCTTTAAGAAGGCGATAATTTTATCATCGGCTTCGTTATTGTCAATCATGCGAAATCCGCCGATGATTACCGCCTGCACAATGATATTGCTTTGGGTGATGGGGCGTTCGGTTAAAACGCAGATATCCAATGGATCCAGATCGCCAACAATGTCCGTGCGCCCGGTTTTGGTGTTACAGAATTCGGCCACCCGTTCTCCGCAATAGGTGCGCGGAACCAGTCCGTACAACATGGGCGGCATGGATGAAAAGCGCTGCGGGCGGTCAATTTTCAATAAACCTGATCTTTTATCGAGTTCATATTTTACCGTATCGGTGGGTACCATTTCTATATAACTGTTAACAATGTTTGGCGCTTCGTTTCCCGTTTCCACCCCATGCCAGGGGTGGGCCCTGTAGAGCAGGGTCATCAGGTTGAAAATCTGGCCGCTAAGTGAACTCATTTCTTCTCCTTGCATAATATAGTGTCTTTTACTTGACACATAATGTAATTATATTAAATTAGTTACGCTATGGGATGTTGGAGTTATCCTGTGGCGTGTGTTTACTATATTCGTTATATCTTATCTAACTTTAACCGAGAGGGGACAATTATGGCCAGACCAAGCAAGATGCGTGGCATCAGCCGTATAGACTCAAAAAATACTCATGGTTGGTATGTACGTGTATATGCCAACGGCGGTGTTTTTTGTTCTAAACTTTACAGCGACCGGCTTTATGGCGGTAAGGATAAAGCACTGGAAAGTGCGATCAAATACCGCGATCATAATCAGGAGGTCGCCGACAAATACAAGCGACAAGGGCGCAATCCTAATCGTAAACCGTTATACAAGCGCGCTCCCAAAAACAACACCACCGGTCAGGTTGGCGTAAATGAAGTTAAAGCGATATTGAATGGCCGCGAAGTCCATTATTTTCAGGCTACCTGGAGCGAGAACGGGGAACCTCAATCCAAGAAATTTTATATTTCCAAAAAACGTTCTCGTGAAAAGGCGATGAAAGAGGCTATCGCCTACCGTCAAAAGATGGAAAAGATCGTTCTTAAAAAGTTCAAGGCCTATGTCAAGGAAATCGAGAAAAAAGAGAGAGATCGTATTCGCCTGATGAATAAAGAAAAAATGTAATGGATCAAAATCTTTTTAACGCTGTAAAGTCGGGCTTACTGGATTGTTTGAACCTGCAAGCTTCTGAAACGCTGCTTGTGGTTACCGATGACGACACCAGGGAGGTTGCCGAAGCCTTTTATCAGGGAGGCCGGGAGTGGGCCGCCTCATCCCATATGATCTGCATGAAAACCGCGGAGGTGGACGGGCAGGAGCCCGACCCGCCCGTGGCGGAGTTGATGCAAAAATATGATGTGGTGGTCTGCCCGACACGGCGTTCTCTTACCCATACCGACGCCAAGCGCAACGCCTGTAAGCGTGGCGCGCGCGTGGCTACCCTGCCCGGAATAACCAAAGATGTTTTCGTACGTACCATGCAAGCCGACTACAACAAGGTGGCCGGGCGTACCTATCAGATGAGCGCTTTGTTGGAAAAAGGCCGGGTAGTTACCATACGTACGGCGGCGGGAACCGACCTGACCCTGCCCATCGGTGATATGCCGGTTATCTCTTCCACCGGCCTGATTCGCGAAAAAGGGAAGGGTGGCAATTTACCCAGCGGTGAGTCCTTTTTATGTCCTGTTGAAGGGGAAAGCCACGGAACGCTGGTTGTGGATGCCTCCTTTTCCGGTATCGGTAAGCTCAACAGCCCGATAACCATAAAGATCAAGGAGGGCAAGGCCCGGGATTTTAGCGGTGGCGGGCAGGCGAGAGTTCTGGAAAAAAGACTGCGCGCCTTTGGCGACGCCGGCCTCGTCGTGGCGGAACTGGGAGTGGGAACCAATGAATCGGCCACCATTTCCGGAATGATTTTGGAAGATGAAAAAGTTTTCGGAACCATTCACATCGCCTTTGGTAACAATATCTCCATGGGCGGTCATAACAATGTCGGCATCCACCTGGATGGCGTCGTACTCAAACCCAATATGTGGATTGATGATCTGCAAGTGATAAAAGAAGGAGACTGGTTAGTTTAATAATGCCTAAATATTCCGGATATCTCGAAATTTCTCCAAAAGGCTTTGGTTTTCTCAGACAACTTTCATCCCAATTTTTACCTTCCTCAGAAGACATTTTTGTACCTGCAAATCTTATTAAATCGAACAGGCTTAAAAATGGCAGTTTTCTTGTTGGCGAAGGTGAAAAAAGTAAAAGTTCCAAGCAGAAACCGCGGCTCATTTCTTTGGATACCATAAACGGCCTGGAGCCTGTCGCTATGTTGCGTAAGGTTGCGTTTAAAAAACAGGTCAGTGTAAACCCTTCGCAACGGTTTAATCTTGCTTTGGGAGATGATGACACCTGTGGTCATATCCTCAATCTGTTTACCCCGATCGGACACGGTCAACGCGGTTTGATCATTGCGCCCCCCAAATCGGGAAAGACAACCATTCTGAAACATATCGCCCGCGCCATATTGAAAAATCATCCCGGCACCAAAGTCTTTGTGCTGCTTGTGGATGAGCGTCCCGAAGAGGTGACCGACTTTCGTCGCGGTCTGCCCGAAGCGGGTGTTCTGGCTTCCTCGGCCGATGAAGACTCGGAAAATCATATCCGTTTAACACAAATGATGATGGATGTGGCCATACAATGGGCCGAGTCGGGCTCGGATGTGGTGGTGTTGGTAGACTCTCTGACACGCATGGGGCGTGCGTATAACCGCCAGTCCAATTCCGGAGGCCGTACGCTGAGCGGTGGCCTGGGGGCCAATGCCCTGGAACTGCCCCGCAAGTTCTTTGGCACGGCGCGTAACCTGGAAGACGGTGGCTCATTGTCCATCATCGCTTCCATTCTGGTGGACACGGGCAGCCGGATGGATGAAGTTATCTTTCAGGAGTTCAAAGGTACGGGTAACATGGATCTGGTTCTTTCTCCCGCTTGCGCCGAACGGCGCATCTGGCCGGCGATTAACCTGAATGAGTCGGGTACCAGGCGGGAAGACCTGCTGCTGAGCGATGAGGAGTTGAAAAAGTCAGCCAAAATACGCGCGGCCATAGGCGGAACCAAGGAGGTTGAAGCCATGAGCTTTGTTTTACAAAAAAAACTCTATTGATATGTTGCGGCTCGTCTTAGGGGGATGCGCTTTTTTGCTGCTGGCAACCTCTTGTGACCGCTCCGGGCCGCCGGTTGATTTTTCATTTATAGATTCCCTGATGATCCACAGGCAGTTTGACCGGGCCGATACGCTCATTCATGCCGGTCTGGCCCGGGCAAAAGATTCCGTTACCATAAAAAAGCTGAATCATCGTTTACGTCTTGTAAATATGCAAAAGTTTTATGCGCCGCTATACCGCTCCGTAAGGAAAGGGGATACCGCCACCATCCGCCTTAGAGTAAACGAGAAAATAAGGAGCCTTCAAAAAAAGGACAGCAGCGCAGGGCGCTGGTATCTGTTTGACTCCTGGGTGTTGTGGGCCCGGCTGGATTCCCTGGCCGGAAAGATGGAGAAGTGGGCCGAAAGCCTGTCCAGGGCCCTGGATTTTCCCGTCCCGCGGCCATACGGGAAAATCGACATAAGCCTTTCGCTGGCGGTTTATGCCATGGAGCGGGAACGGTATGAAGAGGCCCGGGCCCATCTGGACAATGCCTTGCGGCGTTTTCCCAAAAGCGATCTGCCGTCGGAACTAATGCCGGTCTATTTATCCTATATGAACGGTCATTTTGACAAAGCTTTTCAGCAACTGCAGCGCATGCCGGAAAAAAGTCTTAAAGGACGCTGGAAGGCGGTAAAAATATTCTTGCAAAATTACCGGGATAAATTAACTTTAAAAGACCGTTTCAAATTATGGTGAGGGTTTATGAAAACAGGTATCATTAAGATGTACAACGCCCAGCGGGGTTTTGGTTTTATTATAGAGGATGAAACCGAGGATGAACTTTTTCTCAATGCCAGCGATCTGCATCCCACGGCCCGGAATAAAAAACTACGGGAAGGGCAGCGGGTTAAGTTTGACATACGTTCCGATATGAAAGGCGACAAAGCGGTCAATGTGCGTCCGGCATAAAAAGGATTTTTTTATTGACATAAAAAATAAGAGTTCTTAAATTAGCTTTCTCGACAATAATGAATGCGCCCGTAGCTCAATTGGATAGAGCGTCTGACTACGGATCAGAAGGTTAGGGGTTCGACTCCTCTCGGGCGTACATGAAACCCCTGTTTTTCAGGGGTTTTTTTTTGAGGCTTTATGTTATCAGAAAACGCACAATCCTCTTCCGATGAATTTTTCATGGGAGAGGCCCTGAAGGAAGCACGCAGGGCGATGGAGCATGGCGATGTGCCCATCGGCGCTGTTGTGGTTCATGAGGGCAGGATTATCGGTCGTGGACATAATCAGGTGGAGTTATTAAAAGATCCCACCGCCCATGCGGAAATGATCGCCATTACGGCCGCCTGTGCCGGTCTGCATGAAAAATGGTTGCGCGAGGCGACTCTTTACGTAACCGTGGAGCCCTGCGCCATGTGCGCGGGGGCTTCTGTGCTGGCGCGACTGAAAAGGGTGGTCTATGGCGCGCCGGATGTAAAAAGCGGGGCCCATTCCAGTCTGTTTAATTTGTTAAACGATCCGCGGATGAACCACCAGGTGGAAGTGGTACCCGGGGTGCGCAAAGAGGAGTCTTCCTTTCTGTTGCTTGATTTTTTTGAATCACTTAGAAAAAAAGAGCGTTGAGCCACTTTTTCTTTTTCTAAGGTTGATCAGTTTATTGGGATATCGTATATTTAAAATCTGTGTTATGCAGATGGCTGTTGAGGGTGGTTTAAGTTAAAAACACCGTCAATTGACAGAAAAAATATGGAGAGGTGCGAGAGTGGCTGAATCGGCACGATTGGAAATCGTGTGTGCGTCCTGCGTACCGTGGGTTCGAATCCCACCCTCTCCGCAAAGTCAGGCCATGCCTGACTTTTCTTTTTTACGGAGAGATGCCGGAGTGGTTGAACGGGGCGGTCTCGAAAACCGTTGTGGGTGCAAGCCTACCCAGGGTTCGAATCCCTGTCTCTCCGCAAAAGTCAGGCGTTGCCTGGCTTTTTTTTATGGGGCAAAAGCCGCGGGTGGTTGAACGGGGTCTCCCGGAACCGGGAGAAAAACCGTTGTGGGTCCAATGAATACAAAATAAAAAATACAAAATATCTTTTTTCGGTAGGGCTGGTTAAGCCAAATAACATTGTGCGCTTTGTGTACATGGTGAGCCTTTGCTATGACAAATGACCCGCCAGAGGCAGTCTTGCCTCCGCCAAAGGCGGGAGGGCAGGCCAATGGATTTGGTTTTATTTGGCCTGTGTATAAAGACCTCACCCGAGAAAACAGCTTTGTGCGTTTTGTGGCCATAAACCGCTCATCTGTCGGATCCCTGTCTCTCTTTACGCCTGTTTTTTTTGCAAAAGCATTGAGTGGATCGGACAGGGGCCCCTGACTCTGAAAAAAAAATTGTGGAAATCATTCCGGCATAACCCGACAATGAATGCCTATAAGTCCCTTGCCCCTGCAATTGCCTTTGAAATCTAAATCATTGCTTCTACAAATAAAGCAGATACAGAT
>WGCN01000182.1 GCA_015493745.1 Calditrichales bacterium | reverse complement strand
TATCAGCGCTGGACAAAAGAACAGGACATGGAGCTTACCGTTATGCACCGCACGGGAAAAAGTATGGCAGAAATGGCCGAAAGGCTGGAGCGTACCAAGGGAGCAATCTGGGCCCGGATACAAAAGCTGGGACTGGAAGAGTGGTAAAAGTTGAATCTGACAGAAAGCAAGGCGTTGACGGTCAACGCGCCCGCGCCGTGTAAACGGCCGGGTAAATGAAAAACCTTTAAAGGAGAGAAGCCTGTATGCGAATCCTTTTTCTTTTTTTAATTTTAATGAACGGCGGCCTGTTGGCTCAAACCTCCGAATATGCCGGTCAGCAAAACCGCGCCATAAAAACCCTGTCCGTAGCGGAGGTGGAGGGCTATCTGAGCGGTAAGGGCATGGGGCTGGCCAAGGCGGCGGAGCTGAACCACTACCCCGGCCCCAAACATGTACTCGACCTGGCGGAAAAGCTGGAACTTTCCGCGGATCAAATACGGCAAACACAACAACTTTTCGGACAGATGAAAAAAGAGGCCGTTCCCCTCGGTAAAAAACTGGTGGAGGCGGAAAGGGAACTTAACCGGCTCTTTGACAGCGGAAAGGTAAATGAAGAGAACCTCGGGGCCCTGTTGACAAAGATCGGCACCATTCAAAGCAGTTTGCGCTACGTCCACCTGAAGGCGCATTTAGCCCAAAAAAAGATATTGAGCCCCCGGCAGGTTAAAAGCTACGACGCCCTGCGCGGATACCATGAAAAAAACGGCCGGAAACACGAGATGATGAATAATCACAAGTGCGGTTAGCATGCGGACTAAAAAAGACCACCGGTACGCAGACTGACCCCCGTAATGACAAACACTACGGCCAGGATGGTAACGCCGATGATGTGCCAGGCCATATCGGTCAGGTTTTCCCGGGAGAGGCGCGGTATCACGCGAAAGCGGGCATCCACAGCCAGCAGGACAGTAGCCAGCAACAATGACAGCTTGATAACGATATGAACTGACAGGCTGGTTTGCAGGGTAAACCAGCCTCCAGGGTCGGGCAGATAGTAATAGGCCATCCACAGACCGGTGATGATCTGGATTAACAGGGCCGGCATACCGATGCGTTCATACTTTTCCTCAAAAGACAAAAGAAGACGCGCATCTTTTTTACGCAACACTTCCGGTAAGATTAGCGTGGCCAGCACGATATGGCCGCCGGCCCAAACGGTGGCGCCGAGGATATGTAAAATGAGCATGATCTTAAAATACACCTTGGTCCCGATCCTTATTTTACGATGACGGTCTTGTTAGCTATATATAACATATGTCAAGGTAACAATTCCTGACCATGTTTGCCACAAAAAGATAAGAGCGGCTTCCGGGTGACACACCGGATATCCTCTCCCGCCTTCCGGCCGCGGATTTTTATGATCACATCATTTTTCCAATGTCTCCATAACTGCCATTCCTTGAAATACATCGGTTTTTGCATAGCGTAGTCCCTGCTCTCCGGCCAGCTTTTCCACAACCGAAGCTGAAGCCCATTTTCGTCCCCGCCCGCCTGTGGCTTTTCGCCAAAGCCAAAAGCTGGCGTTGGCCGGGCGTAACAGCGCGGCCCCCGGCAACAAAGGCCTTCTTTTTCCGCCGGGGGTCAGGATAAAAACCTTCCCGCCGGAGGGCAAAAGACGCAGGGCCTCCCTGAGCAAAAACAAGGGTTCCTCCAGTAAAAACAGCAGCGAGCAAAAGACCACCGCGTCGAATTCCCCCTCCTTAAAGGGCAGGGGCGCTCCTTTTTCCAGGGGGATGAGGACCACATCCCGCAACCGGGGTCGCGAGCGGGCCTCTTTTAACATCTCCCGGTTTATATCCGCGCCGGTAAAACGATACATCCCCCCCCTTAACACCTCTTCCATCAGCTTACCGGGCCCGCAACCCACATCCAGTATACGCGCCCTTTCCGGGAGTTGCAGCAGTTCTTCCGTTACCGGGGCCAGAAAATCTCCATACCAAGGCGCATCCTGCAGGGCGCGGAAAAAGCGGGCGCTGTTTTTCTCTTTCATTTTTCTCCTTTACAGTTAGAGGCCCGCGCGAACAAACGGGCGTTTCAGGCACATCGTCAAAAGCGGTATCCCAAATGCACCGTGATAAATGGCAGAAGGGGTGAAACTTCGTATGCGCGGTTGTCGATACGCGAGGAACCCCGCACTTTTTTCGCGTAACCCAACCCCGCCCAGGGTTGCACATAAAAACCGTTTTTCAGCGGAAACCAGCGATAGCCCACATAGGGCATAAGCAACACAATGGAATAGTCTGCCCGCGCTCCGGGGCGGGCGTCGTTTTTAAGGATGTAGTTTTGCCAGGCAAGCTGACCGCCAACCAGCCAGGCCGAGCGCTCCGCGTTAAAAAAATATTCGCTGAAAAAACCGATTCCGGTTTTCAGTTGGACTTCCCAGCCTTTGTCGGCGTTATCCGGGTTGATATTGACGAACAGTGCGGGAAACTTCATGGAGTATACCCCGGCACCCAGACGGATACGGGGCCAGTCCGCCGGGGCCACGCGGGCATGCAGGGCATAACCGTTAAAGGCAAAGGTAGCCGGGTCCGTTTCCAGGGAAACCTGTGTTTTGTCCTGGGCAAACAGACTTCCGAGCAAAAACATTACAGGCAAGGCTGTTCGAATAAGATTGGCGGTAAAAGACATAAATCCTCCTTTTGTGTATAATAGATAAACTTTATATGTTTTATATTTAGTTATATTCAAAAAAAATCAGTTGTTTATATCAGCAATCAGATCCGCTATACTTTTTTCTTTCAATTGATTTTTCATTTCCTGTTCGGCCTTTTTTAAAACATCCGATATGGCTTTTTGGCCGAGGGTTGGTTTTGTACCGGTAATATTGATATTAAAATCATCACGAAACAGGGGCCGGTTAATCTCTATGGCCTCCAGAATATCCAATACGCTTATACTGTCCGCCTGCCGGGCCAGGCGCACCCCGCCTTTGGCACCTTCACGCGTTTCGATGATACCGGCACGGTTCAGGGCCTGCATGATCTTAACCGCTGTCGGGACGGCAATATTCAGGGCCTCGCTCAAAACCTTGGTCGGTACAAAATCATACTGTCCCAGCCGTACCTTATCGGCAACAAACAAAACCATCAGTACGGCCTTGGAAAATGTAAGCGTATAGCTCATAGCACCCCCGTTAAACTAAATATAAGTTATATATATTATATGTGTTTGTCAATTTTTTTTCTTCCTGTTTAAAAATAGTTTAATTTGAATTTATATCTTTTATATTTTTCCGGAACCGGGATTCCGGACAAACGTTCCTTAGCAGCTTAGATATTCCTTAATAATGATGAAGGCCGAAAATGAAAAAATCCAACTCACATCTTTCCAATTTCACCCCCGTTTTTGTATTTATTCTGATTTCCTTTTTACTTGAAATCATGCATATCTCCCGCATAACCGGCGTGGTGGCTTCCCTGCTGGTTTCCTGGATGATGTATATGATGGAAACCCGTATTGTCATCCGGGAACACAAGCCGGTAAAGATCCTGTTGCGACAAATCCAGAACCGTATCGGTCTGCTTTCCATTGTTGCCGTAGCCACCCTGCTGCTTTTAATGAGTGGTGTTTTTCAATGGCTGAGGGGGTGGTATTTATTTGGGCCGGTTTTAGTTTTATTAGTATTATATTTTATCGTTTTATTCAACGCCATCCACCTGAACATTCAGGCAAAAGAGAGGGAAAACTTAAGATGAAAAAACATGTGACCGCCTTGTTGCTGTTCATTCTGTTTCCGGGGGTTTTGCTTACGGCCCAAAGCATGGACCGGCAGATTCAACAGGCCAAGGATAAAGTATTCCCCGCCTTGGTGCACATTCAGCCCGTCAAGGAAATTTTTAGCGGCGGCGAAAAGCAAAAGATGCAGGTGACCGGCAGCGGCGTAATCATCAGCGCCGACGGCTATCTGGTTACCAACAACCACGTGGCGGAGAAAGCCCACTATGTACGATGTACCCTTTCCTCGCGGCAGGAGGTAACCGCGCGGGTCATCGGTCTCGACCCCTGGACCGACCTGGCCGTGCTCAAGCTGGATCTGGAGGAAGCAGGGCTGGACGAAGTACCCTATGCCTCTTTTGGCAACAGCCGAAATGTGGATGTGGGACAGGTAGTCATGGCCCTGGGTTCCCCCCTGGGTCTTTCCCGGTCGCTCTCCATGGGTGTCATCAGCTCGGTGGATCGCTACTTTGAAGATGTGGGCGATATGATCTCCCCTTTCAACCTGTGGCTGCAAACCGATGCCGCCATCAACCCCGGCAACAGCGGCGGCCCGCTGATCAATCTTAAAGGAGAAATCATCGGCATCAATGCCCGCGCCGTGGTCTTTGGAGAAAACCTGGGCTTTGCCATTCCTTCCAACATTGTCAAGTTTGTCGTCCGGCAGATTTTGGAAAAAGGAGCCGTGGAACGTTCTTACATCGGTATAAGCTGGCAGGAGATCAACGATTTCAGAAAATATCTTCATCAACCGTCGCTGGAAGGTGTTTTGGTGGCCGCCGTGGACCGTAACAGTCCGGCGGAACGGGCGGGGGTAAGGCCGGGCGACCTGGTCACGGCCATAAAAGGGCGGATGGTTTCCGCGGTTTATCGTGAAGAACTGCCGCGCATACGGCTGATGGTCGCCAACCAAAAGGTGGGTGCTCCCCTGAAACTGAATATCGTGCGCGACGGCAAGGCTCTCTCCGTTACCGTGGTAACCGGTGAACAGGGAAAGTTTCAGGGCACGGAGTTCAATGCCCGGAAATGGGGCCTGTCACTGGAAGAGCTGACCCCGCGTCTGATAAAATACTTCCAGTTGGAAAACGCCTCCGGCGTGCTGGTCTCCGGTGTGAAAAGCGGCAGTCCGGCCGACAAGGCCGATATGCGCCGGGGAGATATCATCACCCTGTTTGACGGAAAGGCCGTAAACGATCTGGAAACCTTTAAACAATACTATCAAAAGGCAACGACGGACTCTACCAAAAGCGTCATGTTGATGTTAAAGGTAAACAAACGTAACCGCTTCGCCTTAATTGAAGGAAAAAAGAAAAAATGAAACGAATCCTCACCCTCCTCATCCTGATATCTTCCACCCTGCACGCGGGGAACGCCTGGCCGGGCATCGTTCAACAATCCCGGCCCTATCTGGTGGAAATCGAATACTATGAAGCCATGGATTCACCGGAGTCGCTTTCCAAAAAACGGGAAGTGAAACGTCAGCTTTCGGGTATCCTTTTTGGTGATGAGGGGCTGATCATCACCCACTCCTCCATTTTTCCGGCACAGCTTAATTTTTTAAACGCCTCGCTCTATGGTTCCAGCGAGTTACCCCGGGATATTACCGTGCGCCTTGCCGATGGCAAAACAATCCCGGCTACATTCGTCGGTAAGGATGACGATTACCATGTGGCCTTTATCCGTCTGGACATGAAAAAACCGCCCCGGGGGGTAAAGTTCAACACACGGTACCGGCCACAAATCGGAGACAAATTGTTGCTTTTGCATCTGCTGAACAGCAGTTATCAGAATGCGCCGCACCTGCAAGAGTTGCGCATCAACGCGGTACAGCAGCAACTGCGCCCCCTGTATCTGGCCGACGGTGAAACGCGGGCCCTCTCCTTCGGGCTGGTGATGAATGGCAAGGGCGTGCCGCTGGGCGTGGCCTATACGCGTACCGGGAGTATGGGAACTTCCGCCTCGGGGTTGATACGCATGCGCATGGCATCGGCCTTAAAAGAGCTGCTGAAAAATCCGCCGGTTTACACCCGCAAAAAACGGGACAACAAAAAATGGCTGGGCATTACCATGCAGCCCTTTACCCGGGCCATGGCCCGTTATTATTCGGCGGACTCCATTAACGGCATATTAATCAACACCATCATGGAAGGTTCTCCGGCACAGCAGGCCGGCCTGCAAATCGGTGATGTGATTACCAGCCTGGGCGGCATCAGGGTGATTGCCGAAAAATATGAGGATATGGATGATTTCCGTGATCGTATCCGCTCTTTCCCCCGTGATTCCGCCGAGGTGCGCTTTTGGCGGGAGGGTTCCCTGCTGAAGGCCATGGTTCACCTGACGGCCACCCCCATCAGCCAGTTTCTGGCCGACAGTTACGAAATAAAGTCTCTCGGTTTTAGCGTCAAGGCCCTGACCAAGGATATCCTGCTGGCCAAGAATATGGATTTTGATACACACGGGGTCTGGATATCCCAAGTGGAACGGGCCGGCAGCGCCGACCTTTCCGGTTTGCGCATCGGTGATATTTTGTTGAAAATAAATAATACCCCCATCGAAACACTGGATAATCTGAAAAAGATGATGGAAACGATCGACCGGGAAAAGCCGGATTATATCAGCCTGTTCATCCGCCGGGGAGCGGAAACACAGTTTATATTTATCAAGAACCTTGCAGCCCGAAGATAGCGGCTTCTCCGCAGCGGAACGTCAGGCCAACAGTTCGGCGGAGGAAATGATATGGCAGCCGCCGGCCTTCATCTCGTCCAGGGCCCGGGCCACATCACCCCGGTTCAGTTCCACACCGCGACAGGCATCTTCGATCAAATAGGTTTCAAAGCCTTCGGCCAGCGCATCCAGAACGGTGAATTTGACACAATAATCCGTGGCCAGGCCGCACACATATAGCCGCTTAACCCCTTTTGCATCCAGATACTGTTTTAAGCCGGTGGCCTTGCGCCGGCCGTTGTCATAAAAACCGCTGTAGCTGTCGATACCGGGATCGGTGCCTTTAAAGATCACCTTTTCAATATGCGTCGTATCCAGGTGCGGATGAAATTCCGCTCCCGGACTGTTTTGAATACAATGATCCGGCCAGAGAATTTGCGACAATCCGTTTAACTCAATTATATCACCCACCTTGCGACCGGGGTGGCTGGAGGCAAAGCTGCCATGCCCCGCCGGATGCCAGTCCTTTGTAGCCACAACCCGGTCAAAACGGTTTTGCAGGGCATTGACCAGGGGCACGATCTTATCACCCTCCTTAACGGCCAGGGCGCCCCCGGGTACAAAATCATTTTGAATATCCACCAACAAAAGGGTTTTCATAAATACTCCTAAAACATTAGTGCGTCCACGGGGCCGGCGCCTTCACGGATGATTTCCGGCATATCGCCGCTGAAGTCCACCATGGTGGATGGATTGTTGTACATAACGCCGCCATCGAGGATAAGATCAACCAGGGAACCGTACTCCTGTTCAATTTCGAACGGATCGGAGTGAAAGCCCTCCTCGCTGCCGGGAACGCTGCTGGAAAGAATGGGCCGCCCCAACTCCTCGATAATGGCCAAAGCCAACGGGGCCCTGGGGATGCGAATACCGATGGTTTTTTGCTTAAACAACAGATATTTGGGGGTGTTTTTGGTCGCTTTTAGAATGAAGGTGTAGGGGCCAGGGGTAACACGGCGCATTATCTTATAGGCATAATCGGGAACAATGGCATAGTGGGCAATATCCTTGAGATTGTTGAGGATAAAGCTAAGCGGCTTGCCCTTTTCGGCCTGTTTGATACGCAAAATGCGTTCCATGGCTTTTTTACTGAGTAAATCCGCGCCCAGGCCGTAGATGGTATCCGTGGGATAGACGATAACCCCATCCCTTTTAAGAATTTCCACCGCCTCGCTGACCGTTTTGTGGTGTGGCGTATCCGGATAGGCCCGCTTTACAATGGCACTCATGTTTAAACCCGCTGATTTATAAAAACAACAGTGTTTAATTTACAAACTGAATGGATAAAAATCTTATAAGAAAAGAACCCAACACTGAAATATTTTCCTAAATCCGTGCCTGGTAGGTATAAAGCTGAAAATAGCGTCCCTCGCGGGCAATAAGCTGGTCATGGGTACCGCGCTCGGCAATCCGCCCTTTTTCAATCACCAGAATCTGGTCGGCCTGACGGATGGTACTCAGACGGTGAGCAATGACAAAGGTGGTACGCCCCTGCATCAGTTTTTGCAGGGATTGCTGGATATACTTTTCACTTTCCGTATCCAGGCTGGAGGTCGCCTCGTCCAGGATCAGAATGCGCGGGTCGGCCAGGATGGCCCGGGCAATGGCCACGCGCTGACGCTGCCCGCCGGAGAGCTTTACACCGCGCTCACCGATAACGGTTTCCAGCCCTTCGTCAAAACGGTCGGCAAACTCCGCCACCCAGGCCGCTTCCACCGCGGCGCGTAACTCTTCCTCACCGGCACCGGGCCGGGCAAACAGGATATTCTCCCGGATGGTTCCCTCAAACAGGAAGTCATCCTGCAACACCACCCCGAGGTGGGAGCGAAAACTGCTGAGTGACAGACGGTTAAGATCATGACCATCCACGGTTATCATCCCTTGTTGCGGCTTTAAAAAGGAGGCCACCAGTCCCGAAATGGTTGTTTTTCCGGAACCGGAGCTGCCCACCAGCGCCGTTACCGAACCCGCCGGTGCTTTAAAACTTATGCCGTGTAAAATCGGTTTTCCCGGTTCGTATTCAAAGTGGACGTCACGGAATTCCACGTCGCCCTTTATATGTTCCAGCGAGACACTCCGTCCGGCGTCATCGGTTTCCCGTTCGGTTTTCAGCAATTCGTCCATACGATCCAGGCCGGCAAAAGCCTCGGTGATCTGGCTGCCGATATTGCCCATCTGGATGATGGGGGCGATCATAAAGCCCAGATAGAGAGTAAAGGCAAAAAGATCGCCTATGGTCATTTGGTTTTGAATGATATAGTAGCCGCCTATCCCCATGATGGCCGCGGAAGCCAGCCCCATCAGCAAAGTGGCGGCGCTGGTGACCAGGCTGGTGGAGGTCAGTGACTTTTTAACATTGCTGAACAGACGGTCGACGCCACCGGCAAAGATGCGGCTTTCCTGCTGTTCGGCGTTAAAGCCTTTTATGACACGGATTCCCCCCAGGGTTTCCGTCAACCGGCCGGTAACATCGGCATTGATCACACTGCGTTCACGGAATATGGGCCGGATAAAACTGAAGGCCTTGAGTGAAATTAATCCGAACAGAACCATGGGCACCAGGGCCACAAAAGTCAGCGTTACATTGATATTCAGCAAAATAATGAAAGCGACGAGAGCCGTCAGGATACCCCCCAAAAGCTGTACAAAACCGGTACCCACCAGGTTGCGCACCCCCTCGGCATCGGACATGATGCGCGCGACGAGGGCCCCGGATTTTTGATTGTCGAAAAAGGCCACGGGCAATTGCAGTATGTGCTTTTGCAGATTGAGCCGCAGTTGGGCGATCAGGTGATGGGCTTCCACGCTCAACAGACGGGTCAGGGCAAAGGAGGTAACCGCCTGGATGGCCACGGCCGCCGTAACGGCGATCAACAGCCAGCGCATCATCACCAGGTCTCCTTTAGCGATAACATCATCTATCAGAAGCTTGCTGGCGCCGGGCAGGGCCAGGCCGGACAGCCGGTTGATTACGATCAATATCAGCCCCAGAAACAACAACCAGCGGCGCGGCCAAATAATCTCCCTGAAAACATAGCGCATGGAATTATGTCGCGGGCGGCGGGTGGCTGTAACCGTTTTGCTCTGGGGTGTGTTATTTTTGCTCAATTGGTATCCTTTGTTGCAGTAAATTATTTTTCAGTCGTTACACATTATAGCCGGAAGTCTGTATAAACAAGGCTTAAACCATATTATTCCCCAAAAATGACTCAATTTCATTTTTGGCACAAAGAATGCTACTGTGAAAGTTCTGGAAATGTTGCATTTATGGAGAAATGAACTATGAAAACGGGACTGATTGTTACACACAACGGAAACGCCCATTTTGATGAATTTTTAGCGGTCTCTCTTATCCTGGCCGTAAAAGAAGATATCCACTTTTACATCGAGCGCCGTGAACCCACGGCGGAAGAACTGGACAACCCTGAAATTTATGTCGTCGATATCGGCGGACGCCATGAACCGGAGTTAAAAAACTTTGATCATCATCAGGATCTGGACATTCCGGCCAGCTTTGTGCTGCTGGCGGACTACCTTCATGTATCACATTTTTTAAGCCACAGCCCCTGGTGGCAGTTTAAGGATAAAATCGACCGGCGCGGCGGCTTTCGCGTGGCCAAAGATTTCGGTCTCGACTCCCTGGACGCCTTGAACAGCCCGCTGGAAACCTTTATGCTCAAGCAGTTTGCCCAAAGCCCCATTTCCGCCTATCAGCAAATGAAAATGTTTGCCCGCGACCTGATCGAACACGGCCGTAAACTGGAACAACAAATCGAATTCTGGAAAAGCTGCCAAATGATCCAAATCAAGGACAAGCGGGTTGCCGTGGGTATGACCGATGAAACCGGCGGCTCCCTGCCCTTCTTTGACACCCTGAGCGCCCCACCGCACATCCGGGTTAATTACGATTCACGCGGAGAGGGCTGGAGCCTTTCCACCATACGCGATGCCGAGGGGGTCGACTTTGCCCGGCTGGCCAACCATCCGGAAATAAAGTTCGCCCATAAAAACGGCTTCATCGCCAAAACCTATCGCCGCCTGCCGCTGGATAAGGTTTTTCAGTTGGTGGAACAGGCCATCCTGGGCCAATAACGTCCGGCGCTCTATCGGGCAACATAAGGACCGGGGGAAACCGGGTACTGAAAAACAATCCGTGTGGCACGTGACCCGCCCTATTCTTTTTTGACTGCTTTATCTTATTATGTAACTTACCTTTTCTAAAAGAAAAGAGGTAAGATGAACCTGTATCTGCGTCTGATACGTTTAATTTTTAAAAGCTTCGGCTCCCCTAAAATAAGCAGCCTCTCTACCGGAAAATTACGTTTCAGGGTATGGCCCCATGATCTGGATATCAACGGACACCTGACCAATGCCCGCTATCTGGCCTTTATGGATTTGGGCCGCACCTTTTTTACGGTGCAAACCGGTTTTCTAAAGCGGATACTTAAAAACCGCTGGTTTCCGGTGGCCAATGCCGTTGAAATCACCTTTATCCGTGAAATTAAACCGTTTACCACCTTTGAGCTGCATACCCGTATGGTCTATTGGGATGAAAAGTACTGGTACTTTGAACAGCGTTTTTTAGTGGGAGGCCGGCTGCATGCCCTGGCCCATGTGCGCGGGGTTTTTATAGAGAAGGGAAAGGTCGTATTGCCGCAAAGACTATTGGACGCCGTTGAACCCGGATTGCAAAGCCCGGAACTTTCCACAACCATAAAGCGCTGGAAAACATTGCTGGATGAAAAGAAGCAGGCCAACACGGGCCAATAGACTATCCGATAAAAGGGTCAGGACAAACCCTTTTCGATGGCCTTTTTTAAATCATCAAAATCCACCGGCTTGGTCAGTATCTCTTTTACTCCCAGTGCCAACAAAGCTTCGGGTTCGTAATCATGCAAAAAGGCCGTAATGATCAGAACGGGAAAATCCGGATGATCCAAAAACAGCTTTTCGCAAAAAACCACTCCATTCATGACCGGCATCTTCAGATCGACAATGGCCAGGTCCGGTTGGAATTTTTTGAATTTTTCCAGAGCAACCAGTCCGTTATCCGCCGTCTCGGTTTCATAACCGATCATCTGCAGAAAATCGGCCAGCATCTCCTGAACATAGGGTTCATCATCCACAATTAGTATTTTTTTCATACCCAAATCCAATTATATTGAGCATCCATATTCGTCCGTCAACGAAATAAGATAAATATTTGCCTCAAATTGAACGGAAAACATATTTAAGGTGCGTTAGTATGTTACATACATTTAAGATCGGTCATTACACGGACCTGGATAACGGTACGGGATGCACGGTTATTTTTCCTCCCGGGGGGAATGTAACCTCGGCCAGCGCCCGCGGGGCTTCCACCGGAACCCGCGAATATGCCTTACTGCTCCCCGATAAGAAAGTTCAGTCTGTTCAAGCCATCATGCTAACGGGAGGCAGTGCCTTTGGACTGAACGCGGCGGGTGGTGTTGTGCGGTTTTTGGAAGAAAAAGGTAGTGGCTACAAAACACCATACGGTGTGGTGCCCATTGTGGCCGGCGCCGTTATTTACGATCTGAACATCGGCAACGCCGGGGTACGTCCGGACGAAGCCGGGGGATATGCCGCTGCCCGGGAGGCGGTATACAATAACTCACTTCAGGGCAATGTGGGCGCGGGTACCGGGGCCACCGTCGGAAAATGGGCGGGTATGGACAAGGCCATGAAAGCCGGACTGGGTCTGGCCGTCAACAGCCATAAGGAAGTAGAGGTTGCCTGTTGTATTATCGTTAACGCCGTGGGTGATGTCCTGAACGATGATAACGGAATTTTAGCCGGTGCCCGGGAAAAACAGGGCTTCCTGGGCCGGGATAAAAGCCGCTATATCCAAACCCTGGACATTCCTTTTGGCAACACCGTTATAGGGGCCATTATGAGCAATGCTCCGATAAGCAAACCGGAGGCGCATTACCTGGCCGATCGGGCCCACTATGCGTTGGCGCGACGTATATACCCATCCCATACCAGCTATGACGGAGACGTGCTTTTTCTTTCCAGCGCCAACACGGCTCCGCGCGCGCTCTCCCTGGACGTACTCTCCATGCTGATCAACGAAACCGTGGAACAGGCCATCGTTAACGCCGTGCGTCAGGCCCGCTCTCTTTTCGGAATAACGGCCCTCCATGACCGATAAGCCACAACCCCGCCTACAACTGGATTACGCCTTGTCGGTAAAATACCTGCGCCACCTGCTGCAACAAGGCCATGCTTACCGGTTGGATATCCGCCGCTGTTATTTAGATCTGACCGGCACCGGGGATGAAACCCTGTTACGCTTCCGCTACCCCCTGTGTCTTAATCTGACAGAGGACCAAACGCCACACCTTCCGGACAGAGTCGATGCCCGGGTTCCCGCCGACTACGCCATTTTATTGCTGCAGGCGGGCAATGCCGCCCTGGCCACGGTGGAAAACGGCCGCATAACGCATCATAAGGTTATCAGCAAATATGTAACGCGTAAAAAACAGGGCAAGGCACAACTCAACTTTCTGAATACAAAAGGCAAGTCGCGCGCCGGTTCGCGCATACGTCTGGCCAACACGGTTTTGTTTATCGAAGAGGTGCTGGACTGGTTTGACACGCACCTTGGCAACCGTCATCAAACCCTTTTGTACAGCTGTCCGCCCCCCTTGTGGGGCCTGCTGTTCTCCGGCAAACGGCAGCCGCCTTTTACAAAAAAGGATTCCCGTTTGCGGAAGATTCCCCTTGATATAAACATACCGCGCTTTGCCGAAGTTAAACGGGCCCGCCATGAAATAGAACAGGGTCGGCTGGAGTGGAGCGACCCTCTGCCTGATGCCGTCCGGGAAGAAATAACACGTTTGTGGGAGGGGGGGATTTAATGTCTACCTGAGTTTATGGGGAAATTTTGAAAATATTCATAGCCATCCCGATAAGTCGGGACCAACAGGGGTTTTCCGGGACGGCCTATCTTATCCTTCTAAAATCTACCAAACTCTTTTTCATAAGATGTCCAATCGGTACGATCGGCTAAAAGAATGAGTTCATGTTTCATATTTAAAATCTGATCCAAGCGACTGCGGAACAAATCAGGGCTTTCATATTGTTTTTTTGGTTGCATAAATCACCGGAAAATTGCGTGAAACTTATCATTTCTT
>WGCN01000181.1 GCA_015493745.1 Calditrichales bacterium | reverse complement strand
TCACGGCGCATGGTCGTATTGTCGCTCATCCAGACCGGCCCCAGCCCCAAAAGCGTTACCTGCCAGGGATACCAGTAATTCAGGCCGTAAAATCCGAGTATTTCATTCAACTGACAGTTGCGCCAGGTGTCCCAGCGGGTCCCGCCCTCCCCCAGGCTCTCCGGCGTGAGAAAGGTGGCAAAAAGCTTTTCCCGTTTTACAAAAGCGAGGAAATCATCATACCACACCCGTTCCCGGTCATCTTCCTTGAGTTTTTCCAGGCCCTTTTTTTCAAAAAAGTCGATGGTCTTTAAAAGAAGTTCACGGGATTTTTCATCCAGCGACTCATACTTTTCCCGGGCGGGATTAAATAAAATCATGGATACCCCTTTCCAAAGACGTTGAGCGTTTCAGACATGCAGAGATAAAATGTACGGTAAAATCTTTTATAAGCAACAATACTTAAGCGCTTTACGGGAAAGGAAAAAGGCGCGCTCCCAGGGGGAACACGCCGTAAAAGACAGACCGGGCCGTTAATTATAGTCCGGCAGATAGGAGTACTCTTTGCCGTAGCGCAACATCTGTGTGGTAAAGTCGGTCGGATATTCGATTTTTACGTCAATGATTTCGCCATTTTCCATTACCGGCGTCAGACGGGGCTGAATAAAACCGGAATAGGCCGCCAGGTGCAGGCTTTCAAAACGTTTCAACACCTCCTTATGCAGTTCATGATCCACCTGCACGCCATAGGTTTCCACCAATGTGCGCGCCGCGTCGTAATCGCCCTCGGACTTGATACGCTGTATCTCGCGCAACAATTGTCCGAAAAGTTCACGCAGTTTTTGATAGTCGGTAATCACAAAATAGGTTTTTCCGTCACGCTCGCGCCGTTCGATCACATGATCTTTTTTTCCTTTTTCATATACCCAGGAGGCCACAAGCTGACGGTTGCGCATATGGGCTTCTTCCAGATTCTCGCCCTCTTTTAACCGGCGCAACTGCAACATCAGTCCGTTGCGGATATAGCCGTCATACTGCGCCCTGCCCGGGTTCAGGTTGGGCAATACCCCCATGTCCACCAGCCGTTCATCCATCAAAAAGTAAAGCGCCACCAGATCGGCGCGGGCCTCTTCCAGCGTAGAAGAATAGTTTTTCAGGGTTTCCTTGGGGGTGCCCACGCCGGGATTGATTTTACCGGAAGCATGGCCGATCACCTCGTGCATGTCCGTATGCAGGTTGTCGCCCAGGGTGCCCCACTCGCGTTCCAGCTTCACCTGATCGTCATCCCAGGCAAACTCTTCCAGCACGCCGCTGCTTTTGGAAGCTTCATCATAGGCATTGACGATATTGCCCAGATTAATCGACTTGGAACCGTGGCTGGCCCGTATCCAGTTGGCATTGGGCAGGTTTACGCCGATGGGCGTTGAGGGGGCGGCGTCACCGGCCTCGAAAACGGCGCTGATCACATTGGCGCTGATGCCCTTAACCTCGGCCTTTTTATGAGCCTCCATGATCGGCGAGTTATCCTCAAACCACTGGGCCCGGGAACTGATGGCTTCAATACGCTTTGAAGCGACGGGGTCCTTAAGCTGCACAATGGCCTCATAGGCGCCGCGATAGCCCAGGGCGTCGCCATAGACCTCGATAAAGCCGTGAATCAGATCTACATCGGATTCGGTATCTTCCACCCAGGCGATACTGAAGTCATCAAAGGTTTTCAGATCACCGGTTTTATAATAGTCGATCAGCAGGCTCAGCCAGCGCTGCTGCTTTTCGTTTTGGGCCACATCCCGGGCCTTTTCCAGCCACATAACCACCTTTTCCAGAGCGGAACCGTAAAGACCGCCCACTTTCCAGACCTTCTCGCGGATCACGCCGTTTTCCTTAACCAGGCGGGAGTTTAAGCCGTAGGAAATGGGTTGCGGATCATCCTTTTTGATTTTACCGGCGTAAAAGGCTTCCACCTCGGCCTGGGTGACGCCGTCATAGTAGTGGTTGGCCGATTGGGCCACGTGATCCACGCCGGCATCGAGGTTCACCCTCTTGCGATCCAGGTTTTCATCAAAAATCAACGGTAGAAGCCATTGCGAGAATTCTTCCCGGGTTTGTCCTTTTTTTAGCGGCAGCTCTTCCTCCGGCACGGCATCCAACAGTTGCAGAAAGTATTTCTTTGTGATATCGGGCGTAAACTTGATGGTGGAATAGTGGTGATGAATACCGTTGGAGAACCAGACCCGCTTAACATAGGTCATGAAATGGGCATAGTTCTCATTGTTGCCGCTGCCCAGGTGGTTGCGTACCATCGCCTCCAGCGTGCGCCGTATGACCAGATTGTATTTATAGTTTTGATCATAGATGATATCCCTGCCGGAAATGGCGGCCTGGGAAAGATAATAGAGCAGCTTTTTGGTTTTCAGGTCAAGGGATTCGAAACCGGGAACCTGATAGCGTAAAATACGCAGATCGGCAAACTGTTCGCTTACATACTTAAAATCGTCGGCGGGCGCGGACGAGACGGAGGCTTCTTCTTTACAGCTCAGCAGCAGGGCCACGCTCATCAGTCCCAATAAAAATAGTCGCATAGGTAT
>WGCN01000180.1 GCA_015493745.1 Calditrichales bacterium | reverse complement strand
TGTATCATATCCATGCCTTTATCAACAGTCAAAACAAAAAAGTGACCGGCAAGGTGACCCTGCGCTTATATAAAGGGAACTGTACCGTGGTGGCCCTGGAATCGCCCTATTCGCTTTTTGATGAAAACCTGGCTACCTTTGAGCGCGACGCTACCTTTAACCAGAATGCCGCCGCGGGCTTTATAGAAATCTACAATCTGGCCCAGCGCACGGCTTTTAATGTTTATGATTTTGAAAAAGAGCTGTTCAACAATTAAACCGCCGAGGGCGCATGGCAGACAAAAAACTATGGCAAAGCGCCGAAACACCGCTTAACACGCTGATCGAAGCCTATACGGTGGGCGATGACTATCTGACGGACGGGGAGCTGCTGCCGTTTGATCTGCGGGCCAGCGAGGCGCACGGAGCCATGCTGCACAAACAGGGCGTTTTATCCGATGATGAGTGGCGCGCCCTGCAAACCGGCCTGCGGGAGATAGGTGAACTTTGGGAACAGGGCCGTTTTAGCATCCGCCCGGAACAGGAAGACGGCCACACGGCCATAGAGCAGTTTCTCACCGAAAAGTACGGCGAGGCCGGCAAGAAAATCCACACGGGACGCAGCCGTAACGATCAGGCGCTGGTGATGCTGCGCCTGTTTATGAAAGAGCGCCTCGGCAGCCTGCGGCAGAGCCTCCGTTCCCTGGCGGAGGCTTTTCGTACCGCGGCCGGGCGCCATGCCACGCAGGCCATGCCCGGCTACACCCATCTGCAACGGGCCATGCCCACCACCGTCGGCGTCTGGCTGGCCTCCTTTGCCGAGGCCCTGGAGGACCTCCTTCTTCTGTTGCCCGGTTTGCAAAAGCTGATCGATCAAAACCCCCTCGGTTCCGCTTCCGGCTTCGGTATCGCCAACTTTAAAAATGACCGTGCCTTCACCACCCGCAAACTGGGTTTTGCCCGCGTGCAGGAGAATCCCATCTACTGCGCCCATAGCCGGGGCAGTTTTGAAAACATCTTTTTGAGCACCCTGGCCCCGGCCATGCTTATCGCCGGGCGCTTCGCCAACGACATGCTGCTGTTTAGCAGCGCCGAATTTAATTTCCTTGCCCTGCCGCCGGAATATACCACCGGCTCTTCCATCATGCCGCAAAAGCGCAATTACGACCTGTTTGAGATTATGCGCGGCAATGTACGCCGCTACCTCCATTGGCAGCGCGAGGTGGAAGATATTACCGCCGGACTGTTCAGCGGCTATCAACGCGACCTGCAGCTTACCAAGCGCCCCTTTACCCGGGCCGTGGCGCTGCTGGAGAATACCCTGCGGGTACTTCTGGAAACCGTCCCCCGCTTAATCGTAAACCGCGCCGCGCTTGAAGCGGCCATGAGCGAGGAGCTTTTTTTAACGGAAAAGGTCTATGAACAGGTTAACCGGGGGCTCAGTTTTCGCCAGGCCTATCATCAGGTTAAAAAGGAGTGGCAGTCAAAACCTTAGTCCGGTAGGGGCAGTTTCACAACGGACCTTTGCCCCCTCTGTCCGCCGAAGGATGATATTCGCATCCTACTATTAAAATCGGGGCGCGGCCCCAGGCCGCAACCATACATAAGGAGTGACCATGCCCGTCTATATAGCCCTGCTCAGGGGTATCAATGTCAGCGGTCAAAAGAAAATAAAAATGGAGACCCTGCGGGAGATGATGGGCGCCCTGGGTTTTGAACGCGTTCAAAGCTATATCCAAAGCGGCAATCTGATTTTCCATGCCCCGGCCGGCACGCCGCCTGCCCTGGCCCAAAGCATCCGCCGGGGTATTGCCGGTACTTTCGGCTTTGAGGTTCCCGTGATTGTATTCGCGGGAGAGGCCTTGCGGGAGATAATGGACGCGAATCCCTTTGCCACCGAAAGCCTTGATGAAAAACGTATCTACATCTCCTACCTTGAACAGCCCGTGGATAACAGCGGGGAAGCCCTGCTGCATAAATACATGACCCCCGAAGAGCGGATTGTTTTGCAGGAAAACCGCCTGTGGTTTTACTGCCCCGGGGGTTATGGAAAAACACGGCTGAACAACAACACGGTGGAAAGGGTGCTGGGCGTAAAGGCCACCACGCGCAACCTTAAAACCAGTATGACCCTGTGCCGGATGGCCACCGCCGACAGCCCCTGACAGATACTGTTGTTTTATTTCTTCCGAATCCTTAAAATCAAAGGCTGATGAAATCAAGCAACACCACCCGTTCACGGGTTCCCTTTTCACCAACCAAGCGAAAGATTAACTATGGCATTTCAGGAAGAGATGGAAATTCAGGGTAATTTCCTGTTTAAACATCGCGGCGGCCTGCCGGTCATCTTTTTAGTGATATCCCTGGCCGTGTGGTATTTCACCGTACACAACGGCAGCGGCTTTATGAACACCCCCTATGAACAGGCCTACAGCTATTTTTGTCTGGCGGTCAGCGCCCTGGGCATCCTGTTCCGCGTGATGACCACCGGTTACAGCGCCACCAACACCTCCGGGCGCAACACCAAAGGGCAACTGGCCGATCAGGTCAACACTTTGGGCACCTACTCCACCGTGCGTCATCCGCTCTATGTAGGTAACTTTCTGGTCTGGCTGGGCATTATCATGATGACCCAGAATGTCTGGTTTATCATCTCCTTTGTGTTGCTCTATCAGCTCTACTATGAACGGATCATGTTTGCCGAGGAGCAGTTCATGCGTAAAAAATTCGGCGACGCCTATCTCTCCTGGGCGGAAAAAACGCCCATGTTCATCCCCCGGCTGCGCCAATGGCAGGCTCCGCAATCGGCCTTTGACTTCGGCAAGGTGTTGCGCATGGAAAAAACCGGCGTGACAGCCACCTTTCTCATCTTTCTGCTGTTTGAGCTGATCCGCCTGTATATACGGGGCCTGGATTTCAGCTATGACAATTTTTGGTTTGTGGCCTTTGCCGTCAGCCTGACGCTGCATCTGGTGATCAAAATACACACGAAAATTAAGCGCCGCCGGGAAGCCCGGGCCTGACAAAAGGGGAGCGTATGAAAAAGATTTTACGTCTTATCTTTCTCGTGATTATAATTTTTACCCTTTACCTGCTCTATAATGTGGCGACATTTAGCGGAAAACAGGGGGAAGCGGTGACCGTCCTGTCGACGGTGGAATTTAAACAGGCCGCGAACCGGTTGGCCGGAGCCCTGCGCATCCCCACCGTTTCCCACGGCAAAAATCTGCCGGTGGACAGCAGTGCCTTTGTCCGGTTCGGCCGCTATCTGGAAGAGAACTACCCGCTGACCCACGCCCGGCTGACGCTGAAGAAATTCAGCGCCTTTTCCAGACTCTACCATTGGCGGGGCACGGACAGCGGCAGGAAACCCATTGTGCTGGCGGCCCACTTTGACGTTGTGCCCGTCGGCGAAGAGAACCTCCCCCTCTGGAACCACCCGCCCTTCAGCGGGCTGATACAAAACGATACCCTGTGGGGTCGCGGCGCCATCGACGACAAGATCAACATCATCGCCATCATGGAGGCGGTGGAACGCCTGCTGTCCGGCGGTTTTGAACCCGCCCGCGATATCTGGCTGGCCTTTGGCCACGACGAGGAGATCGAGGGAACACGGGGGGCCAAAGTGATGAGCGCCTGGATGAAAGAGCAGGGCATACGCGCGGAGTGGGTACTGGACGAAGGCTATGCCGTGTTGCAGGATATGATTCCCGGCATGGACGACCCGGTGGCCATCATCGGTACCGCCGAAAAAGGTTATGCCACCATCCGTCTTTCCGTTTCGATCATTGGCGGGCACTCCTCCATGCCGGAAAAGGAAACCGCCCTCGATGTGCTGGCCGGCGCCATCAGGCGGCTAAAGCAGAACCCCCTGCCGGCCCGCCTGAGCGCGCCCGTGAGGGATTTTATGCGCTATATCGGGCCGGAGATGCCTTTTGCCCAAAAGTTGGTTTTTGCCAACACCGCCCTGTTTAAGAATATCATTTTCAACATTTACAGCGCAAAGGGTTCGGGCAACGCCATGGTGCGCACCACCACCGCGCCCACCATCTTCCGCGCCGGGGTTAAGGAAAATATCATCCCGCAACAGGCCGAAGCCACGGTTAATTTCCGTCTGCTGCCGGGCGAAACCCGCGAGGGACTTATGCAACATGTGCTAAACACCATCGATGACAGGCGCATTAAAGCGGTCTACACCTCCTTCAATGCCGCCTCCCCCGTCTCATCCGTGACCGGCGCCGGATTTAAAACCATCGCCACCGCTATAAAGGCGGTTTATCATAACCCGCCCGTTGCACCTAACCTGGTTATCGGTGGTACCGACGGCCGCTATTACTATGCCGTCAGCGATGATGTATACCGTTTTTCCCCCATCCGCCTGAATCCCCGCTCGGTAAAACGTTTCCACGGTATCAATGAAAGCATCCCCCTGAGCGATATCAACGAAGCCTGCAATTTTTACCTTGAGCTGATACGGCGTGGCGCGGACAGCGCTCCTTAAAAGCGGGCTTTCGTTTCCGCCCCCTCACGGGGGTGAATTTTTTAGTTTTGCGTGTGTATAAAGTATATGCCTTTGATAGCGGCATACCGTCTGTTTTTAAGTATGGAATGCAACTTTCGTATTTTGATCACGTCCTTACCAACCATCACAGGAGAGAAACATGGAACAAAATAATGAGAACAAGGCTCTCGAGCCTTTAAGTCCGGCCGTTTTGGCCACCAAGGTTCTTACCGAACCCACCACCGCTTTTGAAAACATCAAGGCTTATCCCAACTGGATTTTTCCTGTTTTGCTCTCTCTGATCGTCAGCCTGTCTTTTGTCTACTATACCCAGGATATCAGCATTGAAATGCAGAAGAAGAATATTCTGGAATCAGACAGGTTTACGGAAGAGCAAAAGGATGCCGCTCTGGAGCGGCTTGAGGATCCCGGTGTTTTTATGACCCTCATCATGCCCTCCGTCGGTGTGGTGGTCAGCGTTTTTCTCGTTCCCGCTTTCCTGGCGGCGGTATTTATGCTGTTTGGTAATTTTGCCTTTGGCGGGAATGCCGATTTCAAAACCCTTTTTTCCGTTTCCGCCTGGGCGGGGATGGTCGGCGTGGTGGAAGCCCTTATCAAGCTGCCGCTTATCGTCATCAAACACAGCTATGATGTTTATACCAGTCTGGCCCTGCTTATGGACCCGGCCGATTCCAAAACCATGCTTTTTAAACTGGCTAATGCCGTGGATATTTTTTCCATCTGGAAGATCATCGTTTTCAGCATCGCCTTCGGCGTGGTATACAAATTTTCCAAAGGCAAAAGCTATGGCACCATGATCAGCCTGTATGTTGTGTTTACCTTTATAATCATTGGTTTGGGACAATTATTTAATTTTTAATTTCAGGAGAGAACATGAAACGGATTGTCTTTTTTGTCATCCTCTTACTATCCATGGGCACCGTAACCGCGCAAGTGCTTACCCTGCAGGAATGCGTGGCCAT
>WGCN01000179.1 GCA_015493745.1 Calditrichales bacterium | reverse complement strand
CCTATCAACAGGCCTCCAAGGTGCTGAAGGAAAAGGTAAAAAAACGCCGTCTGAGCAAGGAAGCCTATCGTGAAATCATGCTGCGCATCAGCGGCACCACCGATTACAGCGGCTTTGGCAACGCCGACCTGGTGGTAGAAGCGATCGTGGAAGACCTGGAGATTAAAAAGAAGGTACTGGCGGAACTTGAGGATCATATCGATCGCAACGCCATCATCGCCTCCAATACCTCTTCCCTGCGCATTGATGACATGGCCGCGGCGCTAAAAAATAAAAAACGCTTTGTGGGCATGCACTTTTTTAACCCGGTGCATAAGATGCCCCTGGTAGAGGTGGTACGCGGTAAGGAGACCTCCGGCCCGGCGGTGGCTGCTGTTTTCGAACTCTGTAAAAAAGCGGGCAAAACGCCCATCGTGGTCAATGACGGCCCGGGCTTTTTGGTAAATCGCCTTTTGCTGCCCTATATGGTAGAGGCCATCTCCCTGCTGGAAGAGGGCCACAGCATCCAAAAGCTGGATCATGTGATGCGCAAGTTCGGCATGCCCATGGGCCCCATCGAGCTGTTTGACGAGGTGGGCCTGGATGTGGCCTGGAAGGTGGCCAAAATCCTTAAGGAATCCATGGCCGACCGCATGGCGGAGTCCAATCTGCTGGAAAAAATGCTGGCCGACAAACGGCTGGGTAAAAAGAACGGGCGCGGCTTTTACATCTATGAGGGCAAGAACAAAAACGTTGACCCCGAAGCCCAAAAGCTGATCGAGGTGAAAAAGCATCTGGACATTTCCAACGAGGAGCTGAGCCAACGCATGGTCTATCCCATGATTAACGAAGCGGCGCGCTGCCTGGAGGAGAAGATTGTGGAGAAGCCGCGCGACGTGGACGTGGGTATGATCTTCGGTACCGGCTTTGCCCCCTTCCGCGGCGGCCTGCTCAGCTATGCCGACAGTGAAGGACTGGACAAGGTGATCAAGGTACTCAGGCGTTTCGAGGAGAAATTCGACGCGCGCTTTAAACCGGCGGAAGGTCTGCTGGCCATAGAAAAATCACAGGGACGTTTTTACGTCTGATAAAAAAGGAGAGCTTATGTCTTCATCAAAACCGAGTTTCTCAAAAGCACTGTTCAGCGGTCTTATTCTGGAAGACCTGATTTTTCCCTTTCCCAAAATGGATAAGGAAGAAAAAGAAAACATGGCCCTGATACGCGAATCCTTTGAAAAATTCGCCGCCGACAAAATCGATTCCCATAAGATCGACGAAGATGCCGAAATTCCGCAGGAGGTTATAGACGGCCTGAAGGAGCTGGGCTTTTTCGGGTTGAACACCAGCGAAATGTTCGATGGCTTCGGTCTTTCGGCTACGGGCTGGACCAAGGCGCTGGAGTTTGTCTGCAACGCCGACCCTTCGGTTTCGCTGCTGCTGGGCGCCCACCAGTCCATCGGCATCAAGGCCCTGCACCTGTTTGGCACCGAGGAACAGAAAAAGAAATACCTGCCCAGGCTGGTTACCGGGGAAATGATCGGCGCCTTTTGCCTGACCGAACCCGGCGCCGGTTCGGACGCGGCCGGCATCAAAACCAAGGCGGTACGTGACGAAAAAAACGGCTACTATGTACTCAACGGCAGCAAGCTGTGGATCACCAACGGCAGCCTGGCCGATTTTTTCACCGTCTTCGCCAAGGAAGAGATGATCAGCGATTCCGGCGATCCCCATGAAAAGATCACCGCCTTTATCGTCACCCGCGATATGGGCGGGGTAAGCAACGGTCAGCCGGAGAACAAGATGGGCATCAAGGGCTCAGCTACGGCGGCCGTCTTTTTTGACGACGTCAAGGTGCCGCTGGATCATGTGATCGGCGAGCGGGGACGCGGTTTTAAGGTGGCCATGGAAGTGCTGAACTCCGGACGCCTGGGGCTGGCCGGCGGCGCCGTGGGCGGATTGAAGTTTATCTTTAAGCACGCCCTGGAACACATCGCCCAGCGCAAACAGTTCCGCAAGCACCTCAACGAGTTTGAAGCCATTAAGCAAAAAGTGGCCCAGATCACCATCGATCTTTACGCCGCCGAAAGCATGGTCTACCTGACGACCGCCCTTTATGACCGCGGCGACGTGGACTACTCGCTGGAATCGGCCATGTGTAAAATCGTGGCCACGGAGGTGGCCTGGCGCGGCGCCAACGAATGCATGCAGATGGCCGGCGGTATCGGCTATATGAAGGAATATCCCTATGAACGCATTGTACGGGACAGCCGCATCAATCTGATTTTTGAAGGCACCAACGAAATCCTGCGCCTGTTTATCGCCCTGGCCGGGGTGCAGGAGCGGGGCGAGTACCTGAAAAAAATCGGTAAGGCCCTGCGCGACCCGATCAAGGGTTTCGGTCTGCTGACCGATTTTGCCTCGGACTGGGTCAAGGATAAAATCACCACCGAGCGCATCCGCGAGGTACACCCTTCGCTGACCAAGGCCAAGACCGATTTTGAAAACTGGGCCAAGAACCTGCGCTTTACCGGCGAGCGGGTGTTAATGGAGCATGGCCGGGACATCATCTACCGGGAAATGATCACCATGCGCCTGGCCAACGCCGCCACCGATCTTTTTGCCATGATCGCCACCATCAGCCGCGTCGATACGCGGATAAATGATGTGGGCGCGGAAAAGGCGGCCGAAGAGATCAAAATATGTAATCTCTTTTGCGAGCAGGCCTGGCGCCGGGTACGCCGCAATCTGCTGATGGTCGATAAAAACGACGACCAACAGATGAAGGAAGTGGCCGAATTTATCTCGGAAAAAAAGGTTTATCCCTTTGAAACGGAATAGTTTTTTTCCGTTTTAAAAGTGTGTAAATTAGCCGCTTTAAAACAGGGTACGGCCGGGAACTTTTCCGGCCGCGTACCTGACCCGATAACCATAAAACTTAATGCGAACCGAAACAGGAGGTTGTTTTGAACATAGCCGTTTGTGTAAAACAGGTACCCGATACGGAAACCAAGGTCCGTATCAGCGACGATAAAAAAAGCATCGTTGAAGACGATATTAATTTTATACTTAACCCTTATGATGAGTTTGCCGTGGAAGAGGCGCTGAAGCTGCGCGAAGCCCACGGGGGCGACGTCACCATCATCTCCCTGGGGCCGGATCGCGTCACCGCGGCCATGCGCAGCGCCCTGGCCATGGGCGCCAACAAGGCCATCCACATCGCCACGGAGAGCATCCCCACCGATCCCGGCGTCACTGCCGACGCCCTGGCGGAGGTATTAAAGGAGGGCGCTTACGATCTTATCTTTACCGGCAAGCAGGCCATCGACGACGACCATGCCCAAATGGCCGCCCTGTTGGGGGAAAAGATGGGCATCCCGGCCATATCGGTGATTGTTAAGCTGGAGATCGACGGCAGCCATGTAAAAGGCGAGCGCGAGGTGGACGGCGCCCATGAGATCATCGAATGTGATATGCCCTGCGT
>WGCN01000178.1 GCA_015493745.1 Calditrichales bacterium | reverse complement strand
GCCGGGGCTTATCCCCGATGAGCGCAGGGCAACATCCAGGCGTAAAAAAAAAGCCGCGCCGCTCCAATAAACGGTACTATAGGCCCGCCGACGCCCCATCTCTCGGGAAGTTACCGCCAGGCTTTTACCTTCCTCCCGGCCCCGGCGCCCCTTTTCAAACCCGGCATATATACGCTGCCAGGCTTCCTGTTCGCTCAGGCGCCCATCCCGGGCCATCAAAATATACTGGTAGTAGGTGGCCAACCCCTCGGAAAACCAGGCGTCCCCGCGGCGGACAAAGGGCAAGAGCAGATGGCTGATCTCGTGGGGCGCGGTCCAGTCCGCCATGAACTTTTCCAGGGAAAATCGGGGGTTGATATAAAAGCGGATCGTCGCCCCGCCTCCGCGTAAGACCAGGGCAAAGGGAACCGGCTGCGCGGCGCTTGTGGGCACAAAGAGTATCTGCACCTCTTTTTGGGGCAGGGAACCGTAAAGCCCGGCAACCGACCGTACATTGTCTTCAATCCAACGGGACAGTTTCTCCATATCCGTTGCGCTTATGCTTTCCGGACCGCTCAGACGAAAGCGGATACCCGCTACGTCTAACTCCTGCTGTCGTAACGGCCCAACCACGGCCGCGGCCGGCCAGTCATGGGATAAGGGGTTTAAACGGTAGCGGTTACCCCGGCGGCGGCCGGGGAAAGAGTGTTCCCAGCCGGGCGGCGCCTCCACCTCCAGCCACGTGGCCTGCCCCCTGCCGGTAAGGGCCGGGCGCCACAACATCAGGGGCAGGGAAAGCTGTAACATACCCCGACGATAGCCCAGGCCGCGGATTTTCTTTTCCGACCGGGTGATATGAAAAAAATAGCTTAGTGTATCTCCCGGTTGGGCGTCCCCGAGTTCCATGCGGTCACCCGCCACCAGCGGATAGCGGGCCCGGCCATCGCGCCCGCGCAGCATCAGACCATCCATCCGTTCCCGGCCCCGTTCATCTCCCAGAAGAAAAAGCGGATCAAAACCGGGGGGCAATACCAGAGAAACCCGTATACCCTTGCCGGGGATTATTTTCAGCCGGTAAAGATAGTCTTCCTGCCCGGAAAGCGGCATGATTCCCATAAGAAGAATGACCATAAGGGCTTTAACCATGCCTTAACTTCTCCGCAAATAGTGTTTTATCCCTGTAAATTCCTTAACGCTGTTTTCCGGAACCGGTCTTTCCCAGCAACGGAAAGACGATTCCAAATATTATAGCCAACTGAAAAGCTGTTTCCAGGTTTACCGCACCCCGGCCATGTACCAGTAAGCCATACAGATAGCTTACTCCCAGGGTTACGGCAAAAACTACGATGAAAATGACGGCAAAGTCACGCAGAAAGGCCCAGGTTTTCATAACATCCTCCCGGTTAAATGGGGTTTTATAAAGGAGTACCCCGGAACAGCCCGACTATTCGCTAACGGCGCTACAGGCTTTTCAGTAAATTTTCAAGAGCGGGTTTCTCGCTAATCGGCGCCAGCTCCAGGGCTTTTTTATAATAGCGCGCCGCTTCCCCGTTGTTTCCTGTTTTTTTTAAGGCCGCGGCATAGAGGCTGAGCGTTTTCCAGGATTGCGGAAACTTTTCCAGGCTTCGCTTTAAAATCTTTATAGACTCCCCGGTCTTTCCCGCCCGAAGCAGTTTCTGCCCGTATTTATTCAAATCCGACTCCGTCGCCGCGTTCATCGCTTTCTCCCGCCATTCACCGGCTTCCGCTGCCCGTCCCTCTTTTTCCAAATATCCGGCCTTGATCATCATATGGGTAAAGGTGGCCCCACCCCGCAGCTTCAGGGCCCGTTCAATCCACTTACGGCCCTGATCAAGGTGAACGTTTTTATCCAGACAAAATTCGGCGGCCCGCCCCCAGGAGGCGGCGGAAAATCCCGCCGTGCCCGTTAACTGCTCCCGGTAGTTTTCGTAGGTTATTTCATCGCTGTCAAAGGAGATGGTAAAGGGGATTTCCTTTTCGGCCCAGCGCAGGTAAGCCGTGGTTGATTCCGGGCCGGTATTTTTAAAGCCATAAGTCAGGTTTTCCGTAAAAGGCGCCGTTTCCATTTTCACTTCCACCCGCAACTGATCATGCCGCGGTGTGTAGGAATAGCTGCCCCAGGCCTTGTTGTCCCGGCTGAAAATAACCGTTGCCTTTTCGGGACGGATTATCATGTGTAAACCATAGGTTCCGGCGGGTATCTCCCGACCCTCCACCCGGGCGGGGTGGGAAAAGGTGATGGTGGTGTTTTCATTGGCTCCGGCGCGCCAGGGCCGGGCGTCGTCTTTGTCGGCGTAGGGCACCAGACCGCCCCACACCTGACGGCCCTTCACCGAGGGACTGGAGTAGCTGAGGGTTACGCTGGCAAAACCGATCCCCTGCATCACCCTGGCCGGAGGGCTGACCCGCGGCGAAATCAAGTTTTGTTGGGCAACGGTAATGGCCGTGATCAGTAAAATTATAAATGTTTTCATCTTTCCTCCGAAGGCATAAAATGATTGTATTCAGGGCTTTGGTCTCTTTCAGAATATAATAAAAGAGAGATGAAAGTGTCACAAAAACGCATAAATTATATAAAGGCCCCGCATATCAGGGCTGCCTGACCCCGGAACCGCATGGTATGTGGGCCTGAAAAAAATAAACTTTACAAGTAAGGGGCCGCTTTGGTATTATGGGACATGGTTAAAACATTCCACACCCTTTTGCTTCTCTGTCTATTATACCTTACGGCTTCCCCGGGCTATGGCCGCGCGCAAAACCATGTAAACGTCCACGGCACCTACGATGTTGAAAACTTTTTACCCGCGGATTACAATGGCAGTTCACAAAACTGGTTTGCCGGACGTGACTCCAACGGAACCCTGTTTTTCGCCAACAGCGGCGGTTTGCTGGAATATGACGGCGTTAACTGGCGGCTGACAGCCATGCCCGGCGGGCAAGCGCTTTTTTCCCTGAAGGTACTCCCCGACGGTACCATCTGGGTTGGCGGTCATGACGAAATCGGTTTTTTCAAAGCGGACCCCGGCGGCAAGCTGGTTTACAATTCCCTCAGCCCGACCCTGCCGGACAGCCTTAAATCACCGGGCCGGATTCGCAAAATTGTTTTATTCGGCAATAACCTTTTTTTTCGTTCCCATAAATATCTGTTGAAGTGGGATCATAAAAAGTGGACGGTCTGGAAACCCCGCACATCCTTTTACAAGCCCTTTGTTGTCAACGGGCGCTTTTTTATCTGGGAAGCCAAAAAGGGTCTGCTGGAATTAAAAAAGGAACACCTGGCTCTGGTGTCCGGGGGTGAATTTTTTAAAAAAGACGCCGTTACCGCTATTTTACCTTATTCCGGAAAGCGCCTGTTGATCGCCACCTGGGACAAGGGCTTTTTTTTATATGATTCCGCGAGTATCCATCCGCTTCCGCTGCAAACCGATATTCCCCGTATAATAGACGCGGCAGTATTGTCCGGCGGTCGCCTGGCTGTGCTTACCTACTCCAGGGGACTGTTTATTTTCAACAAAGGCGGCTCCCTGGCTCAACGCCTGGATAGCCGTTCCGGTCTGGCGGATGACCACGGCAACCATCTCCTGGCCGGTTCCGGCGGCGATATCTGGCTTTCGAACAATCTGGGCATAAGCCGGGTGGCCGGTGAACTACCCTACACGGTTTTTAAAAACAACCGGGGTTATAGCGGGAAAATCCGCGGTATCACCAAACATAAGGGCAAAATTTATCTGGCCACCTCCGACGGTTTATTTATGCAAACAGACGGAGCGGGGCTCCCTTTCCGGCCGGTTGAAGGGGGCAATGCCTCCGCCTGGTATTTACTGCGGGCCGGAGAATCCCTGTTGGCCGCAACCAATGACGGCGTTATGGCCATAGAAAACGGACGGGCGCGTCTGCTTTCCACCGATCAATCCAAGACCTTTTTTCTCCTCCCTTCCAGACACAGGCTAAACACCGTGTTTTGCGGCACGGAGGATGGCCTGGCCCGCTTGCGTTTCATAAAGGGACGCTGGCAATTTGCCGGAAAGATAAAAGGCCTGGAAAATGAAGTGCGCAATATGGTTGAAGATACGAACGGTCTGCTATGGCTGGGAACCCGGAATGCCGGATATCTCCGCGGACGGATAGAAAACGGACAACTCCTCTTCCGGCCCTTAACGATGAACAACTCCCGCCGGGCCGGGGCTAACGCCGGCCTGGCGCGGCTTAAGAACGGGACTTTCTTTTTTTCACGCCTTGGTCGTTTAAACCGATATGATACGCTCAGCGGTCGCTTTTTTGCGGATACCACCCTGCTGGGAAAGCCGGCCCGGGTTTTTAACATTAGCCATGATCCGGCGGGGAGGCTGTGGGTGTTGCGGCACCGGGACAAACGAAACCAATACCACTATGCCCGTTGGGACGGTGGAAAATATCTTTTTGATGAAGAGCCTTTTTCCAAACCTCTGCCCCGCATCGCGCAGACGGTTTACATCGAAAACGATTCCATAAGCTGGTTTGGCGCCGGCTCCATGCTTATCCGCTATAAAACACGTATAAATCCTGGCCCGGGGCCCGGATATCCCACGCAAATTCGCCGGGTATATTTCCAGGATTCGGTTGTCTTTCACGGCCATAAACCCGCGGAAAACATGAGGGTGCCTTATGCTTTTCCCCATCCCAACAACGCCCTGCGCTTTGAGTATGCCCGCACCTCCTTTCTGGGAGCGGAAGGTAACCGTTACCGCTATTACCTGGAAGGATACGATCCGGGTTGGTCCGCCTGGAGTACGGAAACACAAAAAAACTATACCAACCTTTATGAGGGAGACTACCGTTTTCATGTACAAAGCATGGATGTTTACGGGCGGACAAGCCCTGCGGCCACATTCTCCTTCTCTATTCTCCCCCCCCTGTACCGTACGCCGACGGCCTATATTATTTATCTTCTTTTACTGGTAACCGCCGTTATAACCGTTGACCGGGTACGCAGCCTGCAAATAAAAAGAAAGACGGAACGGGAGACCACCCGAAAATTACAGGAACTGGAGCGGATCAACCATGCCCGCGGCGAAGCCCGCCGGCAGATACGCAAAAACACTTCCATCGATTTTCATGACGAGCTGGGTCATATCCTCACCAAACTTTCCCTGATGACCGAGTTGGCCCGGCGGGCCTCGCGCAACAACAACGATGTTAGCCGGTACCTTACAAACATCAGCCGCGGCATCGTGGATCTGACAACCGGGGTTAAGGATTTTGTCTGGATGCTCGATTCCGAAAAGGATACCCTGTATGACACCCTGATCCGTATCAAGGAGTTTGGCGATTCCCTTTTTGAATACAGCAGTATTTCCTTTAAAACACCCGGCTTTCCACAATCGTTCGATAAAATAAAAACCGACACCACCCTTCGCCGGAACATGACCATGATCTTTAAGGAAGCGATGAACAACTGCTTAAAATACTCCGGGGCCGGCGAGGCGGAGCTGTTTGTGATAAGTGAGCCCCCCCATCTCGAAGTCCGCTTCCGTGATAATGGCGGCGGCTTTAAGCCGGACAGGGACGGTGGCGGCTACGGCCTGGGCAACATGAAACGCCGTGCCCGTAAAATCGGCGCCACTCTTGCAATTGAGTCACAACCGGGAAAAACGGTGGTCATTTTGAAACTGAAACCGTTAAGCAGTCAAAATACCCCAGATGAGTTATAGTATCGGTTCATACCCCGGCTTATTATATTAAACCGGTTAATCCTTAAAATGAGGTAAAATGTGCTCCGTGTAATATTGATAGAAGATGACCCGGATGTGCGGGAAATGCTTTCCCTGATTATAAACGATACGGAGGGCTTTTCCTGCTTACGATCCTTTGCCGACTGTGAAAGCGCCCTGCCCCTTATAGAAAAAGAGACGCCCGATGTGGTTTTAATGGATATCGATCTTCCCGGCATGTCCGGCATAGAAGGGGTGCGCCGCTTAAAAGGCACCCTTCCGCATCTCGATATAATCATGCTTACCGTTCAGGAAGATGATGATTCCGTTTTTAACTCCCTGTGCGCCGGCGCCAGCGGCTATCTGCTTAAAAGCACCAGCCCGGCCCGGATTCTTAAATCCATCAGCGAAGTGGCCAACGGCGGCGCGCCCATGAGCTCTTCCGTGGCGCGCAAGGTGGTCACCTCCTTTAAACCGCAAAGTCCCTCTCCCCTTTCTCCTCGGGAAACGGAGGTTCTGCGCATGCTCTGCGAGGGGCAAAACTACAAAGCCGTTTCCGAAGCCCTGTTCATCAGCGGACATACCGTGCGCATGCACATTAAAAATATCTACAAAAAACTGCATGTACATTCCCGGGGCGAGGCGGTTAAAAAAGCGGTTCATAACCGTTTTATCTGATATCCGGCCTTTTTTCATTCAAAATACCCCATTTGGGTAATTGTATCCGCCACCCTTACCTGTATTTTAAATACACCTTAAGTAAAAAATCCTTCCGGGATTAAATCTTTTTTCATCCGGCATGGATGTCCTCTTGCGCCAAAGTTGTCCGCCGCCGGAAAACAACAAGGAGTTGTTATGTTTTTTAATCATACCCCCAGGGGGTTATTCCGAGCGGGCTTTTTTATTTTTCTGTTTTCGGTAACACCGCTTTTTAGCGCCAATAAAACCTGGCTGGGCGTTGCTTCCTCTTCCTGGTCCGATGGCAATAACTGGAGTCCGGCAGGAGTTCCCGGCCCGTCGGATGATGTTCTTATTAAAATTCAAAGCTTTGCTCCCGTGCTTGACGCCACCACGGACATTGCCAGCCTGCAACTGGAGGGGGGCAGCAGCCTGACATTGGCCGGTTATCAACTCACCGTTTCGCAAAACCTGACCGTGGATAACAACGGCAGCGACAACAAGCACCTGATCATGACCAACCCTAACGACAAATTGATCGTCAAGGGTAATGCCACCTTTGGCGGAGAAAACACTCTTAACGCGGGTATATTGGAAATATGGGGCAATTTTGAACAGAAGTACCGCGCAGCGGCCATCCGCCCCACGGGTACGCTCTTTAAGTTCAGCGGCAGTCAGCCCCAAAATGTCTTTTTCACCCACCCGGATCTGACAAGCTGGTCCTTTTTCGGTGACGTCACCATCGAAAACAACGCCGGAGTTACCTTCTCTTCCGATGTATATATCAACGGATTGCTTTCCCTCGCCAACGGGGGACTCGTTTCTCAATCCGGCCAATACAAAACCTATTTCTCCACAAGCCTGCCCTCTATTGCCAACGGTAACTATGCACTGCAGAACAGTGTTGTTTACGGCGATTTCTCCGCCACGGAAAACCTGACCCTGACCGGTACCGACAATCACCTGAATATTTTTGACGCCAAGTCCCTGACCCTCAACGGCTTTCAGATTTCC
>WGCN01000177.1 GCA_015493745.1 Calditrichales bacterium | reverse complement strand
TTTAAAATCAGATCCATCGCTACCTCTTTCCGGGCTTACCAGTTGTACTCCGGCATATCCCAGTCTTTTATAATCTGTTTTTGATTTGCTTTATACCACTCCAGATTCTCCACATAGTGATTGGCCCCCTCGGCCTTTCCCGCGCGGATCTGCTCTTTAAGGGTTTCAAAACCCTTCATCAGGGCCTCGGGCCGGGGCATGCATCCGGCTATATAAACATCCACCGGCAGGTAATAATCCAGACGGTTGATGGTATTGTAACTGTCAAAATACATGCCTCCGTTAACCGTGCAACTGCCCAGCCCCAACACAAACTTGGGATTTTGCATCTGTTCATAGCTGCGGATAACGCGCTTAAGCGTTTTAACCGACAAATAACCGCTGATGATAAAAACACCGGCCTGGCGCGGCGTGGGTCGGGGAAAAATGCCAAAACGGGCCACATCATAGCGCGGAGTAAAGAGGGGAGGCAGTTCAATGGAACCGCATCCGGTGCCAAAACCCAAAATCCACAGGGAGTTGGCCTGCGCCCAGTTGTAAAACCGGCGGACGATTTTATTGGCCACGGGCTGTACCGCTTTGGGCAGATCCTGACAATAATAGTCTTGTTCGTTAAAGCTCTTACGGGCTTCTTCTATGGTGGCTAAAACGCCGTCTTTTTCTTTGTCCATTGTACTCTCTCTTAAAATATTCTCTTTTCCGTTATCCGTGTACCGCATAGATGACCACGGCAAGAACGCCAATCATCGTGGGCAGTTTAAAAAACCAACGTACCGACTGTTCCACGCGGAAGCGGGGAAAAACCACTCCGACAAATACACAAAAGAAAAATATCAGAAAGGTTTTAACAACCATTTCCGGGATGGATGTGGCGCCGCCAAAGAACAGATTCATAAATAGAATCAGCTTGGCCGAGGCAAAGATGGAACGGTTGGACTGCATCAGCGCCAGGTAGCTGCTGTTATATTCCGTTACCGGGCCGACGGGTATCTCCTGTGGGGCCATGTGCAGGTCAAAGGGAGAGTGCATCATCATGCCCAGATAGGCCAGCATGCCGGCAAGGGTGGCCAGGGGATTGGTCATCAGCGTCCAATGGCCGATACCCCCCTGTTGAGCGGCAACGATGTCGCTTATGGACAAGGTGTGGTATTGCGCCGCCACGGCAATGATGGCCAGGGCAAAGGGTACCTCCGAGGCCGTGGTATGGGCCAGTCCCCTCATAATCCCCATGGCCGAAAAAGGATGACCGCTTTCGCCCGCTCCCAAAGCCATGCCCAGCATACCGAAAAAAATAAAATAGATCACAAGAATCAGGTCGCCGCTGAAGCTGAAATTTTGCAGCCATTGCGAACCGTAGACCGCGGGAATCAGCATATAAAGACCGATGCCTCCCGTCAGGCGGAAAACCGGTCCCAGCCAGAACATCACCCCATGGTGCACCGAGGTACGCATGGAAATACTTTTCAGCAGATCAATATAGGGTTGATAAAAGGGCGGACCGATGCGGCCGTGGGCCCGGGCGACGATTTTTGCCGTTACCCCGATAACCAGCATGCCGTAATTGAAAATCAATAAGAGCGATAGTATCGCATAAACCACTTTTAAAACAATACCGTCCATGATCACGCTCCCGCCGTTAGGGCAAATAAGATGATGGCAAACAGCAATATAAGCATGGCATAGCTTTGCCCGTTTCCGTTATAGATGCGCCTCAACACACTGCCGCCGGTGGCGGTCCACTCGCCTACCCCCTGCCAGAAATGACGCACCAAAGGCTTAAGCAGGGGACGCATGGCCCTTTGGTAAGGAGCGAAAAAGTGCCAGGCATAATGAGTGGTTTGCGGACGATCCGGTTTTTCCGCGGCATAGACGATATTAAAGGGTTTAACCTTTTTACTGCCGCGCGACATCCACAACAGGTTCAACAGGACTAAGGCAAAGATGAAGACTACCAGAATCATCATCACCGTTCCGTTCCAGTACCCCAATGAACTTACCGCGGTGTCCCCCTGCCAGCCCAGGGTTGGCGTAAAATACGGCGCAACCATGGCCGAGAGCGGCTTTAACAGCCAGGCGGGCTTCAGGGAAAAAACGAAGATAAAGGCTATCAGGATATACTGTGGAAACAGTATCCGGAAAGGCGCTTCCCTTACCTGCAACTGATCCGGTTTGGGGATACCCAGGAAAATGGCATGGATTAAGCGGTAACAATAAAGAAAGGCAATGGTACTGGCAAAAAAGGCGACTCCGGCCTGCAGATACCACCCTTTTTCGATCAGCGCTTCATAAAGCAGCCATTTGCCGCCAAAGCCGGTTAGGGGCGGCACGCCGGAAAGAGCGATAATGCCGATCAGCACCGAGAAAAAGGTGAAAGGCATTCGTTTGATCAGCCCGCCCATCTCATACATATTGCGGGTGCCGGTACGATGGATGACGCCGGCTATGGCCAGGAAAAGCAGTCCTTTAAACAAAAAGTGGTTAAGAGTATGCCACAGGGCGGCCAACCAGCCCAGGTGGGACATCATGGCCACTCCCATCACAATATATCCGACCTGGCCAATGCTGGACCAGGCCAGCAGCCGTTTGGCGTCTTCCTGAAAGATGGCATACAGGGTGGCAAAAAAAGCCGTCAGAGTTCCCAGCCAGCCCAAAACAGTGCTCAGGGAAAGACTATGCCACAGGGGCGCGCCCATAAACACGGCCAGTAACAAAAGCCCCCAGATTCCGGCCTTGGAAAGGATGGCCGAAAGCATGGCCGTAAGGTCATCCTCCGCCTCGGCATAGGCGTCCGGCGCCCAGATATGCCATCCGAGCGCCGCCACCTTTACCAGAAATGCCAGGGAAATGAGGAAATAAATAATAACCGCATAGTCCCCCGCATGGGCCAGTTCCGCCCAATATTCCGCGCCCGGGCGAACCGCTTGCAGCACGGCAAATCCGGCCAACATCGCCAAGGCCCCGCCCAAGGAAAAAAGCACATAAAGCAGGGCCGGTTCACGGCTTTTTCGGCCGCGTAAAATCAACAGGTATGAAGATACCGTCATCAGCTCCCAACTCATAAAAAAGCCCAACAGGGTGTCGGCCACCGTCAACACGGCCAGGGATGAAAACATGAGAATCAGCAGGGGATAAAATCCGGCGCTGCGTTCTTTTTTATATAGCGAAGCCATCAGCATCAGCATCCCGCCAAGGATAAAAATAAAGGCGAAATAAAAAGAAATACCCTGTGCCGTGGGATAGAGGTAATAGCCCAAAAAGGTCATTACGACCAAGGAAGCCGATACCCGCAGATATACGGAAAAACCATCGAATAAAAAAACCACTGCTGCCAGTATCACAGGGAAGGCATATGTCCAGAAATCTTTCGGCAACAGGCTGCCGCCCAGCCAAATCCCCACGGCCAGGCTGATCAGGGCAAACAGTCCGGTAACGGTAAGCTGCGGTACGTCGGTTGCCGGTAAAGGTTCTTTCTCCGGCTCTCCCCGCACAGCCTGCCCCAGCCAGCGCAAATAATAAACCGCTTCCAACAGGGAACCCAGCAACAGAAAGGAAATAGCATACCAGGCTCTTTCACCCCCCAGGTTCATCATCAACGCCCATTTACCCCAAAATCCGGCAAAAGGGGGAAATCCGATCAAAGCCAGAACAAACAATCCGAAAAAGAACAGGAGTAAGGGATTCTGGAGCAGCACGGCCCAGGATGCCGTTTTATCTTTTTTTATAATCCCGGCAATCCAGTACAACCCGGCCTTGGCAAAAAAGTGATTAAAGAAAAGGGCGGCCAATATATAACCGTAGGCCGTATGGGGCTGCCGGTAGTAAAAGGAGAAGCCCAGCACCGCCAGCAAAAGTCCCATCTGGCCCACCGAAGAGTAGCCCAGCAGGCGTGTGGCCTGCTTTTGCCGCAAGGCCATCCAATTGGAAGCCACAAAGGTCGCGCTTCCGCTGATGGCCGCGGTCAGGTACCAACTGTCGCCCGCCAGGGGAAAAATTTTATACAGGGCAAAAAAGATTGCCCCGCTGCTACCGGCGGAGATCATGGCGGCCACCCCCGGATGCGCCGCCTGATAAACATCCAGAGCCCAGCCGTTGGCGGGGAATTGTTTCATCTCGATAAAAAAGGAGAGGAACAACATAAAGATGGCTCCCTGAATAAGCGGGTTGTTCCCTGCCGACAGGTTGGCGGCGATCATACCGTCAATATTCAGCGTCCCCGAAGCCTGATAAAGCAGGATGATGCCAAACAGCAAAAAGATGGAAGCAAGACTGCCGGCGATCATGTATTTAAATCCCGCGGCCAGCGAATGCAGTTTTAGGTCCAGGCCGATCAGGGCGTAAGCGGCAATGGAAGTGATCTCTAAAAAAACAAACAGATTAAAAATATCACGGGTCATCACCAGGCCATTCATACCAAGGGTAAACAGCAAAAACAGCACCCGGGCTTTTGTGCCTGCGGCATTGAGATGATCCAACAGATAGACGGCGCCGGCCAGGGCCAGAACATTAACGGCCGCCAGCAAAAGTGCCTCCTCCAGCCCCACCTGCAGATTGATGGAAAGGGGCGGCGCAAAACCGGCGGTGAAGACATGGATGACCGGACTATTGGCCACAGAAAAATAACTGAGCCACCTCAAAGCCGCCGCCGCAAAAAAAGTCAGTGTCAGTAAGAACAAGCCGTTTACGGTTTTTTTACCAAACCGGTCAAACAAAGGCAAAAGGAATGAGACCCCCAGGGCCACAACCGGAATATAAATCGGGGCTACCATTTCAGATCCTTATAGTCGCTAATATTGAGTGATTGTTTTTTTTGGTATAGGCGTATCACAAACGTAAGCATCAGGGCGTTAACCGCCACACCGATGACAATAGCCGTAAGCACCAGGGCCTGGGGCACGGGATCCACAACCTGCCGTACGGCCAACAGAGTGTTGACCGCTCCATCCAAAATGGGGGCGGTACGTCCGTCGATATAGCCTATGGTCACCATTATCAGTTGCAAACCGGTTTCGGCGATAGCCAGGCCCAGGATCATCTTGATCATGTTTTTACGGCTGATCAGGCCCCAAAATCCGATCAGCACCAGGGCAACACCTAAAATCATTATGAGTCTCACAGGGCACGTCCTTTCATATTTTCCAGAATGGTGGCCAGCTCCGTGCCCACTTTCAGGCCGATCAAAACATAGATGACCGGAATGGCACCGGCGCTGAGCAGGCTGCCGAAATGGCCCAGGGGCAGAAAGCGGTTATCCAGAAAGCCCCCGGCCAGAAAGAGCCCCAACAGTCCGACAAGTACATAGGCAAAACCGGAAAAGGATTCGATAATATTTAACACAGCATGTTTAAGTTTATAATCCGGATGGGCCAGAAAAAGCAGCAACACGGCCGAGGCGATTACCGCCCCACCCTGAAAGCCGCCGCCCGGAGAGAGGTGTCCGTTTAAAAAGATATAGGCGCCAAACATGACGATAAAAGGGCTAAGCAGGGAGGCGCCGGTGGTAACGATTTCACTGGCGGCTCTTTTGATCTTAACGGTGGCGGCAGCCTCATCCCTCTTGCGGCGTAACAAAACCGCCACACCGGATGCGGCCAGAAACAACACCGTCACTTCACCCAGGGTATCCAGGCCGCGATAGGTAACCACGATGGCCGTCACCAGATTCATGGCCCCCAGTTGTTCCTTTTCATTGGCTACATAGTCCCGGGCCACGCCGGAGAGTTCCGTCATGGGTGTCCATCCCTTGAGTATGGAAAAGAATATCCCGGCCAGAGCAAGGATGAGTAACAGGGAAAAAGCGCGCCTAACCATTTTCCACCTCCTCATCCCGTGTTTTTTTAAAGGCCAGCAGAAAAATAACCGTGGAAAGTCCGGCGCCTATGGCGGCTTCGGTCATGGCCACATCCGGCGCCGCCATCAGCAGGTAAAGCACACTGGCAAATAAGCTGACTACGCCCGCCGCCAGAATGGCACTGATCATGTTTTTCATATGAATCGTAGCCAGGGCAGCAGCCAGCATCACCAGGGCCAGCAGTATGATCATAATCGTTTCCATTATTGTTCCTCCCCTTCGGAAAGCGTTTCTTCCAATACCCGTTCCGTTGGCAAAGGCACATCTTCCTCCAACTCATCCATAACCGATTTTTGGGTCAGGGGAACACCGGTATGATGGGCGGCCCGGGCCAGGGCATGGGAAGAGATGGGATTGGTCACGGCGATGAACAGCATCAGAATGAGCATTTGTCCCATCCATTCCGGCTGATAGACGCCGAGACCGAACAGGGTGAGGATGCTGCCCAGCGTTGTGGACTTGGTACCTGTTTGCATGCGATTATAGACATCGGGCATGCGCCAAACACCCAGCGCCCCGAGGAACAGGAAAAGCGAACCGGTCAGGGCGATAAGGCTGCCGGCAACTCTGTATCCTTCCATCAGAGACCTCCTTCCAGATAGCGGGCGATGGCTATTACCCCCAGAAAGCTGAGAATGCCGTAAACCAGCGCCACATCCAGATAAATAACCCGCCCCTGAAAAAGGGCAATCATAACAATCAGAGAGATGGATATAACCGTCAGCGTATCCAGAGCCACGGTTCTGTCCGGTGCGGTCGGTCCCACTACCAGGCGGGCCGAGGCTAAAATCACCCCCAAAAGCGCCACGCCGGCGGCGATATGTATTATTAAATCAGCCAAAGATCACCTCCAGGTATTTCTCAAATCCACTCACAATGGCCTGTGTGGCGCCCTGCTCATCACCATCGGTGACATCGATCCAATGAATGTAAAAATGGTCACCGCGTACATCAACGGTAAGCGTGCCGGGCGTCAGGGTGATGGAGTTGGCCAGAATCATGCGGCCAATGGGTGATTTAAGCTTGGTTTTTACGGGAACGATACCCGGATTAATGGGCATCACCGGCTGGATAACACGCCGGGCAACATCGAAATTGGACTTGATAATTTCCTTTATCAGAAAAAGGATATAGGCTAGGGAATAAAATACTTTTCGCGGTGTCAGGGCGGGCATCTTTCGCGCGTCAGAAAAGAAGACCGCCACCAACAGAGCGGTTAGAAAAATAATTGAAAGGTTTCCGGGATCAGTTGAGTGAGTCCAGATCGCATAGAAGAGGGCTAAGACAACCGCCAGAGAAACCAGCACTAATAATCGCGCAAGGCTAAACGTGGACTGTTTCATTTCACCATCCGGAAATATATGTTATGTCATTCAGGTCATATCATTGTGATAAAACTTTTTAATTGATGCGTCCCTGAAAATGCTATTTTTCCCCCGCGCCAATAAGCGGGAAACTTCATTTTCAAAACGCTCGGTTTAACTTTCGCTTTTACAAGCGGCACCATCATCCATTCTTTTTTATATTTTGTATTTTTTACTTTTTATTCTGCGTATGCTCGACCACCCAACCGTCTATGGCTTCGGTTAAATGCTGCAATGCCATTAAGACCGTTTCCTGACTGCCGGGTTCCATCTGATCCAAAATCTTCCCGTGAAGCTCCACGGAAGCCTCGCGCAGACGCTCCACCATGTTAGAGCCCTTCTTCGTCAGCGATACGATGATGTTCCGCCGATCCTCCCGCGATATCTGCCTTTTCACGATACCTTTTTTTTCCAGGGAGGTGATAATACGGGTTACGCCGCCCGGCGTGATATCCAGAGCCTTGGCCAAATCCTTTACCCCGTAACTGTCACGACTGAAAAACAAGACCAGACAATTATATTCCGCCAGGGTAATGTTAAAGGAATGCACAAAATACATATCCTTGGTATAACACTTCTGCCGCAACGTAAATATCAGATTGGCCATGCGATGTTCGATGGTGTCACTACTCATGGTTGCATCCTCCTTTATTTATTTATAGTGTAAATTATTATATTAATTAATAATTTCAAATTGAAACTATTTATAAGAAAAATAAATCTATAATTAAAAATTATTTGACTTTGCCATAAGTAATATGAGGATCAATACAGATACGAAACGGTACCATGCCCTTTAGCATATGCTTTTTGTAAAAAACATTTTAATGAGGGTAACCGCCAGCTTACAACCCGCTTTTTATATTGTCCCCGGCAGGAAATAAAGAGCAGACGGCAAACAATAAACCCAAAAGCTCGAAGATAGCTACACGACCTTTTCCTCAGCTTCCAGATGTCAGGCCCCGGGCTCATCATATAGCCTTTCGGTCGGAGTGACCGGAACCCGGCTATCCACGGTCATTGACATCGAGCAAAATACAGGACTCTTTTAGTCGGATATTATCCCGCTTTTTTTATTTTCATACCAATCCAAAACATGAGCGGGAATTTCCATATCTTCCCTTAGCTTTTCATCCGCAACGGGAAACCCGTAAACCGTTTTAACGGGAATGACGCCGGCCCAATAAGCGGACTCATAGTCGGCGGAATCATCGACCAGGGCGCCATCGGCCACTTTTGCCGAAGCACTTTCAATATGGATGGCGATGACCCGTGTGGCTTTCAACTCCTTTTTTGTAGGCGGACGGCAATGTTCCCAACGGCCGGATACAAAGTGATTGATAATGGTTTTCAGACCTTCCACTTTTTGCTCATCACTTTTCAGTTCCTCCACCCTGCCAAAAACCACCACCGAGCGAAAATTGACGGAATGGTGAAAGGCTGAACGGGTCAGCTTCATACTGTCCAGAATCATAACGCTCAGACAGGCCTCTCCCGATTCTATCAGAGCCCGGGTCATCCTGTTTTTGGGTGAACCGTGGATAAAAAGCGTTTCGCCGCTGCGTCCGAAATTTACCGGCTGTACCTGTGCCCGCCCCCCAATGTTAAAGGCCACATGACATACCTCCACCGCATCCAGGATTTCATGGATAAGCGTTTTATCATACCGGGCTTTGTGTCCGCCCCGCTTAACGGTATTCAACTCTGTTTTTTCATAGCTCATCGGTCTGCCTTTCATTTGCTGCCGTAGGATCAGGGGAAGCATTTTTCCCGTTAGGGAAATATAAATAAACCCGGGGAGGATACAAAAAAATATCCACACACGCCGTTTTTTAAACATATTAAAAAAAGCAACTGTCATCCCTGTGCTCCATAGCGATGGGCACATAGGCATGTGTGCTTTTAGGGAAAGCCGCTAAATTTAGAGAATTGTCGGGGAGAACACATGTGACCAAAAGTCACACACTTTTTCCTTTTCGTGACTGCCAGTAGCCCGGTTTGCGATGCATATGCATAAAGGCCCAAATTATAATATATTTTTCTTCAACGGTATATAATATTTTATAGGGAAATTTCGGAATATAAATCTTGTAGAGGTGCTCTTCTTCTTGCGGAAACCAGGTCGGATTTTTTTTAATATTTTTTATTTGGTTCAATACAGCTTTTTAAACCTCTTTCCCAAGCCCTTTGCCTGCTTTTCATACCATTCAATAGCCGCATCAAATTAATTCACCGCCTGTTCGTCAATTTTAATCTTCACGATACAATTTTTCAAAATCCAACAATTTTGATTTGCCCGCGGCAACGGATTTCATTCTTTTCTTTACCTCATCCATCCAGGCACGGCGTATTTCGTCATCCTCGCGATCGATACTGGCAAGAATAAGTTCGGCAAAAGCAACCCTCTCAAGGGGAGGCAATGCAAGTACATCATCCAGTAATTTTGATTGCATGTTTCGGGTTCTCCGTTTTATGTATACAAAATATAGCAAAAATTCATGGCCGTCCTAAATTATTTTTACCTGTTGGGAGGCCTGGAGTTATCGGGCGGAACATTCCAAACTGCTCATCTGATTCAAATACTTCCGTAAACAAAAATAGTATTTTTACCCGTTTAATAACTTATAGAAATCCGGTCTGTCACATAAATTCTATGATAGAGATATAATTCAGCCTGTAGCCCCAAAACGGATACCGCATTTTTTCAACAGGGCAAAGGGCGGCTCTCCACCGGCAAAGATAAATACATAATCATTGGGCAGCTTATGCAATTTGCCGCCCGCTTCCAACTCCACATGGTCATCGGCAATGGCGCGCAGATTGGAGTTAAAAACAACCCGTAGCTTTTTATCCCGCACCATCACATCCAACCGTTGTTGGTTACGCTGCTTGATGCGAAAAAACTTTTCCTTGCGGTAGGAGAGTGTCACCGTGTTCCCCGGCTGGCGGGCCAGCCCCATGGCCGCCTCGATGGCACTGTCCCCGCCGCCGACCACCAACAGATGGTTATTTTGATAAGAATCGGCATCCAGCAGTTTATACATCACCTTGGACTTTTCCTCGCCCGGCACGCCCAGCTTACGGGGCGTGCCCCGCCGGCCCAGGGCCATCACCACATGGCGGGCACGGTATTTCCCGGCATTGGTTTCCACCTCGTAGTAATCCTCAACCCTTTTCAGGGCGGTCAGTTTACACTTCTTTTTAATCTTCAGCGCTGTCTTTTCAATAACTTCGCCCCAAATATCCAGCAGCTCTTCCTTGGTATATTCCGGCCGTTTCAAAGTTCCGTAAAGAGGAATCTCCACCGGCTTGGTCATCACCAGCTTCTTGCGTGGATATTGCAGGATAGTCCCCCCGGCATCTTCCTGGTCGATTACCAGATAGCTCAGCTTATGTTTTACGGCGGTCAGCGCGGCACTCATGCCCGAGGGCCCGGCTCCCACCACCAATACATCCAGAATACCGTTTTTTCCCGGAGCCCCTTTACGGGCAATATCCTCCACCACCTCGGTACCCTGTTTTATGGCATTTTTAATCAGGGCCAGTCCGCCCAGCTCTCCGGCGATATAGACCCCCGGCAAATTGGTTTCTCGGTTCTCTTTCATAAAGGGGATATCATCCCGATGACTGGTATCGCCCAGGCCGACCACGATGCCTTCCACCGGGCAGGCCTCGGCGCACAGGCCATGACCCACGCATTTCAATCCGTTAATGATGGTCGCCTTGCCATTGACAATGCCCAGCACCCCGCCTTCGGGACAGGCCTCCACACAGGCTCCGCAGCCGATGCATAAAAACTCATCTATTTGCGGATGTTGGGCGATGGCCTTATCCGCCCCCAGCATCACCGCTTCTTTCTTACGCGCCATATCTTTTTTCATTGTCCGGCGGTGTTTTCGCACCGATGGCACCAGCACAAAGGCCGCCACGACAATTATTACCAACCAGATAATTACATTCTCTATCATATCAGAACCTGTATCCCAACTCTATAAAAAAACGTTGTCCGTTTAAATCATCTCCCCAGTCATACTGATATTCGCCGCTCATAAACATATCCAGCGGCAGTTCAAACTGGCTGTTTAACCGTATCCAATTGCGGTGATTTTCGCTGTTATCGGCCTTGAGCGCGTAACCGTAATAACCATAGGAGAGGCGTGCCAGATGTCCGCCCCGGAAGCGGTAGGAAAGGCTGACATTCGGATTTATCCCTATGGTATAAAAGTTATTAAATCCGGCATAACGCAACATCAGCATCAGGGGCGTACCCAACATGCGGTTCCAGTTCAGCCCGCCCATATAGGACCAGGTGATATCCACGGCATCCTGCCGGTGACGCAGACCACCGTTGGCAAAAAGACGAAAGTTCCTGAACAGACGGGCATTCAGCGTAAGACGCACCCCCTGGCGAAAAGCATCATTAAAAAGACTGTCGGCCAGGGTACGCGAATACCAGGTTAAATAATTTTTCCGGTTGTCATAGCTGAGTCCCACGGAATAACGCCTGTTAAAAGTATAGCGCCCGTTTATATAGACACCCGTCAGACTAACCGTTTCGCCGGTGGTTTTCTGTTTCCAGTCACGATTAAGATCCAGCTCCAGGCTTTGGAAAAGGGTAAAACTGCTACCCCAGCTATAGTTATTCTGCCAGTACATAAACTCCCTGCTAACCGTGCCGCCATGGTAGGCCCCGGCCATGGAGAGGGTAGATTCAAAACGGTGACTGCTGTAATCCCCAACCTTATAGGCGGCAAACAAGCCATATTTTTGGATGGATGCCGGCGCGGTGCTGTAATGCCATTCCGGTTGCAGACCGCCAAACAATCCCCAACGCCAGCGGGAAGATATATTATGCTGGAGCATAATTCCGTCGATATAACCGACGCCACTAAAGGCATTGGAAATGATACGGCCCATGGCCCAGTTAAAAGGAGCTTTTTCATTGGCATAGCGAAAAGATACCTCATAAAGGCGATTGCGCCATTCGTTACGGGGAATAGCCGAAGAAAGACTGACTCGTCGCTGGTCATAGCGGCTGCGCCATTTAATCCGTAACCGGTAATCATCACCGAAAAGACGAGTAGCCCGTAAGTTAAAGCGTATTGTCGGCTGCCTGTAATCCAGGTTGGAGGAACCGCGGTCATCAAACTGATACCACTGCGCGGAAAGATAACCGCTGATACGCGGTTGGGAAGCCCGCTCACGCCGTATCGGTTTTGTTTTCTTTTTCACACCCGTTGTCTCCGGTTTCTTTTCCGCGATCACGGTTTCCTTCTTAAGCGGTGTGGCTTTTTCTATTACCACCACCTTATCGCCAACGGCCGGCAGACCGGTTTGACGGATAATCGTGCACGAAGCCGAATGACGGGCGACAAAGGCAATCTTCAACCGGGCGATCTCCTTTCCGTTTTTCCGCACGCTCAGAATATCGCCCACAGCCAAACCGGCAGCGCTGCCCGCATTCAGATAAATATTTTCCTTGCTGACATATTTTACCTGAACAGCCTTTGCCGTTTGCGCCGTTACCCGCAGGGGCAACAGCATGCACCCGAGGAATAAACAGGTAAGTAAAAGACGGGCCTTGTACACTTTCATATTATATTTCCATGGTTTTGCGGTTATCAACATCAATCGTCTCCCCCTCCTCCTTGCGGATGGCAGCTTAAACAGGCGTTGCTTTCATAGATATAGCCGCTTACCTCATCATGTTCGCCATCGGTGGAAGCCTTGTTATGTTCATGGCAACTAAAGCAGGTAAAAGCCTGGTAATTTCCCGGCTGATCATGACAACTGGAACATTGGCTCCACTCGCCGGCATGACTGCCGCTAAAAATGGGAAAGAGTGCGTCATGATCGTTATAAATCGCCGGCTGCCAGCGAATCAGGGAATGGCATTGGTCACATTGCAGACCGAACCCCGCCCCGGTATGATTGGGGTTGGTCGTTTGCGCATATTGTGTTCTGTGACAGTCCACGCATTCCGAAGCCTCGATTAAAAATCCTGTATTCCGCTCATTGCGATGGCAGCTATAGCAATCCAGCGAGGCATGAGCGCCCAACAACTGAAAGGTGGTGCTCTCGTGTGCCTTTACCGGCGACATCAGGGACCAACCCGAGGGTGCATGGCAGGTATTGCACTCCGGGCTTAACCGGTTTTCATGCACATCCTGATGACAATCACGGCACTGTGAACCCACCTTCTTAAAACTGGTGATATCATGACAGCTCAGGCAGGCGGTTTTTTTATGGGCGCCCGTCAGACTAAAACCGGTGGTGTCATGGTCAAAACTTACCGTATGCCAACCGGCCTGCTGATGACAGGTCTGACAATCGAATTGCGTATCGGCATGGGGATTGGATTGAGCATGTCCCCCGCCGGGGAAAACAAACAGGAACAAGAGAACCAAATACCTCACTTAATCTCCCTTTCCGTTGGGGTGACAGGAATAACAGTTAACACTGCTATAAACATATCCGCTGACTTCCTTGTGTTTATCATCCATTTTGGTTTGGTTGTGTTCATGGCAATTAATGCATTCAAACTGGGCATAATTATTTTTATTGACATGACAATCGGCGCAATTGTTCCACTCACCCCTGTGTTCACCGGAATAAATGGGAAAATATTTATTATCGTGATCGAAAGTAGCCCCGTCCCAGCGGCTGGTGGAATGGCAGCTTTCACAGGTCGTTGGGAAACCGGCGGCGATATGATTGGGATCCGTCACATTATCATAGTCCGACTTATGACAGGAAACACATTCCTTGGGCGTGTTACTGTATCCGTTGCCGTGGCAGGAAGAACACTCCTGCTGCTTATGAGCGCCGGTCAGGGGAAAATCCGTATTGGCATGATCAAAGGTGGCCGGTTCCCAGGCACTGGTGCTGTGGCAGGTGGTGCAGTCATGACTGAAATTATTCGTTTGATGATTGGGATCGCTGACAGCGTTAAAATCTGAACTATGACAACTCCAGCAATCACTGGGGGTGTTTTTATAGCCGTTGCTGTGGCAGTCCACACAATTAACGGAGGTATGGGCACCGGTTAACTGAAAGTTTGTATTGGCGTGATCAAAGGTGGCCGGTTCCCAGGCACTGGTGCTGTGGCAGGTGGTGCAATCATGACTGAAATTATTCGTTTGGTGATTGGGATCGCTGACAGCGTTAAAATCCGTTTTATGACAACCAAAACAATCTCTGGGTAAACCGGAGAGTTGATTGTTCACATGACAGGAAAGACAGCGGGCCTGCTGATGGGCGCCCGTCAGCTCAAAGCCGGAAGCTTCAAGATGGTCAAAACTTCCCCGTTGCCAGGTTTCGCTGCTATGGCACTGTTGGCAAACGGTCGGAAATCCAAATGCAAGATGGCCGGGATCGCTCGTTTGTTCATAATCCCGGCGATGACAATCATAACAGTCGGCCTTGGTGCTGCCATAGCCGCTGGAGTGGCAAGCGGCACATTCCAGATTGGCATGCCCGCCGGAGAGGGGAAAGGCCATTGTATGATCGAAAGTGGCCCCTTTCCAGGTGGAGGTATTGGGCAGATGACATTTTTGGCAATCGAGATCGAAACCCGCTTTTTGGTGAGAAGGCGACAGCGTTTTCATAAAGTTGGTCAGATGACACCCCTGGCAATCTACCGGTGTATTGCTGAAACGATGGCTGGTAGTCTGTTCCCCATGGCAGGAGGCACATTCCAGGTTGGCATGGACCCCCACCAGGGGAAAGTTGGTTGCGCTGTGCGCATCCAGCATATCCATGCGGTTTTCCCAACCGGCGGTGGTATGGCAGGTTTCGCAGCGTATCCCCAGTTCATTCTGATGGATATCGGCATGACAATCGATACAACTAACACCGACACGGTTAAATACCAGGCTTTGATGACACTGGCCGCAGGGAACATCCCTATGTTGCCCGATCAGGGGATAACCGGTCCGGTCATGATTAAATTTATAGGCGTCGATCGTATTAAAATCACTGGTGGTATGGCAGGTGGAGCACTCCAGTTTCAGCCCGGGGCCATGGGGATTGCGGGCACGATTTTGAGCATTCGTCAAAACAGCAAAGGCCAGGATCAGCCACAGGCATCTGTTTACGTAATTCATCTGTTCCTTCAATTTACATTTATTTAACCATGACACGACACACAGCGCATGTCTAGCGGTTTATAACGGGTTACTTCTTTTCCATTTACCATTACCGGTTTGTGGCACTGGCCACATTCAACATTTTTATGAGCGCCTTCCAGTTTAAAACGGCTGTTTTTATCATGATCAAAACTCAGCGTTGCCCACCCCGAAGATGTATGACAGGAAGCACAGGCGACATCTCCCTCCTTATTTTTAAACTGACCATTGTGTTCATCTTTATGGCAACTCTGACATGTCCGCTCCATGCCGTCAAAATGCCAGTAGGTTTTTCGTCCCTGTTGTTCCCGGTGGCAGGAGATGCAGGCCACCTGTTCATGCTTCCCTTCCAGAGGGAACCCGGTAGCATCATGATTGTAGCTTATCCGCGACCAGTCATCCACTCCGTGACAATAGCGGCAGCCCTTTTCCCCGGTTTCCGGCGATACCCGCTTTAGATATGCATTTACCGTACCACGATGAATATCCTCATGGCAGGTGGTACAACGGGTGTCCTTGAAACGGAATTGCATGGTGCGCGTCCGGCCCGAGACCAGCGCCTTTTTATGACACATGATACACGGAACCGCCAGATGAGCGCCTTCGAGGGGGAACTTTCCTTTTTGGTGTTCGGCAACGGAGAAATCAGCCGGCCTGAAACCATTTACCGTGTGGCAGTTTTCACAGGCCGGTCCGTTGCGGCTGTGCACAAATTGCGCTTTGTGTGCATCCTGGTGGCAGTCCATACATTTTTGAAAACGTTTGATTTTTAGCGGCTTCCCGGGTTTATGGCAGGTTTCACATTCCAGGCCGGCATGTTGCCCTTTCAGCGGAAAACGGGTTTTATCATGGTTAAAATTTTTCTTTTTATAGTTTTGCCAGCCGGAAGTATTATGGCACGTGCGGCAATTTTTACCAAAGCGGTTATTGTGTTCATCCCGGTGACAGCTGATGCAGGCCGGAAACTGCAATCCGGAAAATTTTATATAACTTTTATCCTCGGGGAATTTATTATCCGTAACGGTCTTATGGCAGGCGGCACATTCCTGAAGCTTGTGCTGCCCGGTCAGGGGATAGCGGGTTTTATCGTGATCGAACCCGGGTGCGGGTTTCCATTTTTCGTAGGTGTGGCAGGTCAGGCATTTTTTGTCCATCTGTCCCCGGTGTTCATCCGTATGGCAGGAGAGACAGTTGGTTTCAAGACCCAGAAAGGTATGGTCCGGATCTTTTTTGGCTTTTATAATCTCATCCCGGGTGGGGCCGCGGATATGATCACTTTTGTGACAATCACGGCATTTAACCCGCGCATGAGCCCCTTCCAGCTTGTATCCCGTTTGTTCATGATCAAAATTATCCCGCCCATCTTTCCAAAAGATCAGATCAAAGTCACGCCCGTGATGTTCCACATGACAGGAGGCACATTTTTTAAACTTTTTTCCACTGTGCAGACCTTTTCCATTTTGAATCTGCTTATTTAAAACGGCATGACAGGTTAAACATTTATCGGCGCTCAAGCCCCGGCCGGATTCATGACATTGGGTACAATTTTCCACTCCCTCCAATGAAGAGTGTGATTGGTGCAGATCGCCGGGAGAGAGCTGGGCCCA
>WGCN01000176.1 GCA_015493745.1 Calditrichales bacterium | reverse complement strand
TTTTAAACAACAGATCGTCAGCCATGAAAATAAAAGAAACCATGCACCGGCGGGTGGCCGTGCTCAGCCTGAAAGGCAACCTGATGGGCCCGCCCGAAACCCTGAAACTTACGAGCGATATCGGACAGTTGTTGATCCGGGACGGCGTTACCCGGGTCATCCTCGACCTGCGCCATGTAAACTGGATCAACAGCCTGGGCGTGGGGGCTATCGTCAAGTCCCTTACCCTCCTGCAAAAAGAAGAGGGTTTCCTCTATCTTGTAGGTATGACCGATAAGGTGAAAAGCGTTTTTGCCATCACCCAGTTGTTCAAGCTCTTTTCCGTACACGACAACCTGCAAAAAGCGATTGACGAACTGAACGAACGTTAGATTCCCGGTGGATTACAGACGAAATATCAAAGCAAGCCGTAAACGCTGTAAAGACCAACTGCTGCCGCTACCCTTTTCAATATATTCATACTGTTGTTTCCTGTTAATATAGGTATCACTTCTAAATATGTTTTCCCCCTTTGTTTCCGCGCGAAAACGATATTCCGCCAACAGGGCCAGCCGCTCGCTGATATCATACTCCAATCCTGCATTAAAAGATATTCCCAATGACCAGGAATTGACTTCCTTTTTATGCTTAGCGATGTCCTCAATCTGCGTTATTATATTGGTATAGCTGAAAATATTAATATCACGGCCAATATAGGGCCCCAGGCCGGCATACCATCTTAGTTTTTCATCAAGCGGCCTATAGAAATTATACGCTATTGAAACACGAATTTTAAACCGGTCCTGCCCCCCACTTTCTTTATAGCTGGTAATCTTCAGGGTGGTATCCTGGATATAGCGATTTTCCCTGTTTTTATTCCCGGAATCGGAACTACTTTCCACTTCCACCCCCAAACGCAATGCGGACATTGTACTTAGCTTGCGGATATAGCTTAACTCAGGCGTGGTTAAAAAATAAAGTTGTATGCCGTTTTTATACTCCCGTGTTTTTAGGGAATCCTTTTGAGCATACAGGGTATTCAAAGAGGATAAAACAAGCAATGAGATAACGATAAACTTCATACTTTGTCCCTTCGGTTAAATATTTGCGGGAGAACATTCCAACTTTCGTGCCATGCTGTTTTGCCGCCTCAAACCCACTATTTTATGCAAAAGTATAAACTGTGTTTACAGAAATCCATAAACATAGTAATCAATTCCTAACGTACAGATACACTACAGTATAAACGGTATGATTCTTTTCGTCTCTTTTTGGTAGGCTTTATATTCGGGAAAGTGGGCCGTCAGTTGTTTTTCCTCATAGCGGATTTTAAAGAAAAGGGCCAGTACCAGCCCGGCAAACATGCCCCAGGATAGCAGATCATTGCGGCTGAGCACGGCGCCCAGCCCGGCAAAGATCAGGGCGCTGTACATGGGATGGCGGGTGTAGCGATACGGTCCGTGGCGGGTAAAAACGGTCGTTTTTTTTACGTCGGGCAGAATATTCACCCTGTCCCAGCCTATGGTAAAAATAGCCCACAACCCCCAGGCCCCTCCGGCAACAATCAATATTAAAGAAACAGGCCCCAGGCGGCTGTAATCGATATAAAAGAAGATAGCAAACAGAAAAGCAAACTGGAAGAATACATAAACCATTGCGGTTGTCCTGACTTTTTACCGGATTAAACAGCAGTCGTTTAAACGGGAATTTATGTTAAAAACAAATTGGAATCAGCACGATTTTGGGGCGTTATTGTTCACGGGAGCCGGAAAATATTCATAGCCCCCGTCTATGAGCCGGCCGTTTTTAACTAATCCCGGTTGTTATGCCCTGGAGCCTAACCGGCCATTTCCGCTTGCGGCAACTCGATGCCGGCGTCCGCCTCTTTTAACCGGCGGTGAATTTCGGCTATATGGCGCGAACCCCGCTCAAAATCCACCAGTCTGTTGATCAGATAAAACATATACATGGTGGTCAGCCAGCGGGTGAACTCCCCTTTACTGCCCAGGTGTTTTTTCATATTCAGGATAATCCATGAAAAATGCTGCCAGACGTCAAAACAGGAGGAACAATCCCGGTCAATACCCGTGCAGCAACGACGGGTACTTTGCAAGTCGGCATTATAGGCCCTAAAATGCGGACTGTAGGGATGGCCGTTTTTCATACGCGCCAAATTTACCGGATTGTCGGTACTGAAACTGGTGCAGACGTCATAGCCCCACTCCTGATCATAGAGACGGCCGGTGGAAACGACCCGGCTGACATAAGAGGTCATGAATATCCTGTCCGGATAACGACCGATGACGCGGTCGATTGCCTGGCGCACCTCCTCAAATCCCCGGCGGTGATCCAGCTTATCGCCGTAGCGTTCCAGATCGCCGTAAAAATTAAACAGTACATGGTTGCCGTTATCCACACAGCGGGCCACCACTTCCTCAATCTGACCGGCATAGCCGGGAATGGCCGTGTAATACCAAAAGGCGCGCGGATCATTTTTATAATTCTTCAGCGCCTGAGGGAAGATATCCACCTTGCCATTACCACGCAGGCGACGATCCGTTTCGGCATTCCCCCAAACGGAAACACCAATGGACAGATTCTCTTCCAGACCCTCCATCGGAATCTTTTTTAATCCGTTGGTGGAAACACTGGCCTTGAAATGACGGGCAATTTTACGCAGCCGTTCCGGTTTCAGGCTGGGCTCCCCGCCAACGATGGTCACAAAATTGGTGCCCCTTTGCTTTTCCTGTTCGATAAAGGCGTCAAAAACAGCCTCGTCCGCCGTATGGTGCCCTTCATCCATCCTGTCGCTAAAATAGTAACAGCCCGCGCAACGGATATTGCAGACATGGTTCAGATCCATCGATATCGATTGTATTTTTCCCGCGGCCCGTACTTCATCATACAACATTTTTAAAAAGGGATCCGCTAAGTATTCTTTTAAACGGCGGCTCATTTTCTTCCTTTCACATAGCCCTTAAAACAGTATCACCCGGGGTCAGACGGGATAGTAAGCGGCTCTTAAGACCGGCAAAATCTTTTCCAAGCCAGGATCGACACACCGCGGACAGCTCTTCATCCGTGGATCGGAAATCAGCCAACAGCCCATCCTTTTCCAGACAGCTCATATGTATCCCCGATGGCCTTCCCATCCGCGAAAAATCATGCACAAACACACCGGCGGCAATTTTTAACGGTTGCCGGCGTTTTGTTTTTACCAGGGAACCCTCATCCTGTAACCGTCGCAATTCAGGCAGATAGCCGGCAATCATTTTTTCCTCGTCATCCGTCAGTTTTCCCGCAACCACCGGTCGCTTTAAACTGTCTTCCAGATGCCCGATAAAGTGCTGCTCCACCCGGGCAACCGAAAGTTGCGGCGCCGCTTTTTTTAGCGTGTACACATGCTCCTTTAATGCTTTTCGGGCCAGCTCACGGTAACCGCTCCACGGGGAACGCCACACCCTGCTCATGGTCTCATAGTCAAAATCGAACAAAAAGTTACCCACCACCACACTGCCTTCCCCCAGACGTCCGCCGCCGATACCGGCAATGCGCCGGCCGTCCACTTCCACTTCATTCACCGCCCGCAGGGAGGCGTTTAAACCAAAATCACGCAGGGTGGATATAGGCGTTTCCAGCACAAAACGGTAGGTTTTTTCCGGAGAGGCCGGCAGGCGCCTGTTATGGAAAATAAACTGATAAAACAACTGGTTACTGTCCAGATAGGTGGCCCCGCCGCCGATGCGCCGCCGGTACAGCGGGATATTCATTTCCCTTAGAGCCTGTGGGTCAAATATCTCTTCCGGCGTCTGAAAATAGCCCAAACAGAGATAGCGATCCGCGGGACGGCATAAAACCACCGTATCCGCTGCGGACTCCGTCATCTCACGTGTCAGCACGTGGTAAACGGCCTGGCTTTTCCAGCCGGGCACGGTACCCAGGCGGAGTAGACGAACGGGGGGCGCGGACATCTTCTAAGCCTTGGCCCCGTTACCGGGTAAAACTTCCTTCAGTTTCATTTGCGATTCTATCACCCGCAGATCATTTTCATTGGGCGGAAAGGGATAGTCCCTGAACTCCTCGCCCGGGCGGTAGGAACCGTAGGGCCGGTTGCAGCTCATCACCCCGTGGCGATCGGGGCAGCCGTCGGTCATAAAGGCCACGCCCCGTTGCACCGCCGTGTCCAGTATGGATTGCTCCACATTGATTTTCGCGATAAAGCCCTGATCGTCAAACTCAATGGCCGAGGCCGGCACATCCATATGTTCGATCAGATATTTTACCAGTTGCACGCGACGGTGACGATCGATGGGCTGGCGGGGCTGGTGTTGCAGTTCCGTTCCTTCTTCCGGATTAAAGGAGAAGAGGTAGCAGGCGATCTGCTCCCGGTGCAGGCCCGCGAACAGCTCCACCAGTTCACGATCGGTTTCACCCAGGCCAACCACCATATGACAATTAACGTTCATCGGTCCGTACAGCTCACGCGCCCGGCGGATGATCTTCCAGTGCCCTTCCCAATCATGGGGACCCTTGGCGCCCCGGCCGCGGGTATTGTAAAACACCTCCTCGGAAGCGGCGTCCAGGCCGATACCGATGATATCGATACCCTCTTCCTTAAGCTGCAACAGCACCTCTTCGGTCATGGTGGTGGCATTGATCAGACCCGAAATGGGCACGGTGGGGGCGGCACGGTGGATAATACGGGTCATCTCCAGCATATCCTCGTTATTGCGCGGATCCTGCACCTGGGAGATACAGACCCGGCCCACTTCCGATTGAGCCTCTTTTTCGGCAATCTTTTGCGCCACCAGCTCCGTGGGATAGAGGGGCCAGTCCACGCGAATAAAGGTATTCTCTTCCGCCACCCCGGGCCGTTCCCGCGCCAGACCGCAATAGCTGCAATTGGCATAGCATCCTTCCGGGTAATTTTGCAGCAGATTGATGCAGCCGCAGCCGCAGCCGCGCATCAAGCGGCCCGGTTTCAGCCCCAGCTCGATGGCCGCGGCCATGCTGATACGCACATACT
>WGCN01000175.1 GCA_015493745.1 Calditrichales bacterium | reverse complement strand
TTTTTTTGATGCAACAGGTCCATTTAGTTTAAGGATTTTATTATATCCCTTTCCTAAAAAATCATTTAATTCAAAAACGGTAATTTCTTCCATCTGCGCATCATTCCTTGTCGAAAAAATAAAAAAAGGGGGCCAAACAGCAAAACCACCAATAATATAATAAAGGCTCTATATCGAATAGATCATCACCCATTATTAGTAGCGGATTCAGCTAAACATTCTTTAGTGTATATACGTTCCGATGAAAAGCAATGTTGAAAATCCTCAATAGATGGCGGCAAAATGTAGCTTATTTTTTGGGCTTTTTAGCATCTCTTCTGGAATCATAAATCTTTTTCGGGGATGCTACCCTTTTGAAGGAGCCGTTACTAAAAATTTTATATTTTTCTAAAGTAGTTTCAATCCATGATGTTGTATCTATAAATGATTTTTGCAAATTATATTTTTTATAAAGATATACCGAATCATCATGAATCTTGCTATAAATATTTATATAACCAACGACAGCATTTCTTTTCTCGTCTTCATACGGTCCGGATCCGTAGTTATTGTGAATCATTAGTCCATTCATATATGAGCCGGTTGAATCCACTGTTATTAAATAGAAACGTAAGATATCGTCAATATGCATCCCCCATAATCCCATTACGGTCAACATGTAATGTTTACCTTTCAGCTTGGTTACCTTTACAAGTCTTAAAAACGGGCTGCCATCCATCGTCCTAAACCATTTCACCATTTGGGCCCTGTTTAACAGGGGGAACTTCATATATTCCCGCATGATGCTGGAATCAGTGGTGGTGGTAAATTTGACGCGGGGCAGTTTATTTAGGTTAATTTCTAATTTTGTATGCCTGAACAGAATGCTATCGGGCTGTGCCTTTTGGGCAACAGCTTTCCCTTTGCAACCAGCGCTTATCATGGTTGCGCAGGCCAATATAAAAATGGTTGTAATTATTTTAAAATCGTTCACAGTATCCTCCTAAATTATTATTTTTATCTTGGCGTCCAAAAACCTAAGAAGTTATGGTTGCCCCATGGCCATTGTCCTTGGGGCCTATAATTGGGTTCGAGCCACAAAACGCCGTTTTTTCTACCTGTATATCGCGGAACAGGGGTATCGTTTTTTCCACTTGCACCATGCATAATCCAATACTTACCATATACGGCGGAAACTATTGCCACATGGCCATTCCACATAACCAAATCCCCAATCTGCGGGTTCTCCATTCTAAACCCGCCATGAGCCTCGATATATTCCTGAATACTTGCTGTGTTTACATTTCCATTTTTTACAAATCCACCGGCAATCACGGGGCTATACTTTATAATGGACCCCAAAAACTGGACAACCGTTTAAGGTGGATAATATTTGACTGTCAGTGTAACGTGATTTCCTCATTTTAGAATCTCCTTAATTAAAAAACATAAGAAAACTCTACTTTTAAAAACAATCAATTTTCGGGGGGATTATACATCAAACCCGCGGGCGATGAGGGGGAGGGGGATACAAAATAAAAAATAAAAAATACAAAATACCATTCACAGATCGGAAAGGGGCTTAAGGTTACGCAAACTTCTATATATTTTTGTGAAGAGACCGTATATATCCGAGTCGTTTGCATGCCCTCTTTTTAGGGGCATAAAAACTTTTTATACCTATAAAATTATGAATATTTGAAACGGGGAGAGCCGCCTCAGTTGATCCGTTCCCAGGTGATGCGTTGTCCTTCCCGGATGTCGTAGGTATCGCAATATCCGGCGAGCACTTCCACCACATATTGGGCCGGTTTTTCCGAGGAGTAGGTCTTTTCCGAATTGGGATGGGTATATTTTCGTATTTTCACGATTTCGTAGCGGCTGTTGATAAAAATCATATCCAGGGAAAGCGGGGTGTTTTTCATCCAGAAAGTACGCACGGCCTCATCGGGATAGAGAAACAGCATACCCTGGCCGTCGGGCAGGGATTTACGGAACATCAGCCCCTGCTGCTGTTCATAATCGCTTTCGGCAATCTCCACGATCACATCGGTGTTGCGGCGGTTATCATCGCTGAAGAAGGTCACCTTGCCCAGCTTCATGGCGTGGCTGCTGTCGCTTGCCGCCTTGCCCTGCATGGACTGAATGCGATCCACGCTGTGATTGTAAAACCAGGCCAGCCCGACAATCACCCCCAGGATGATCAGCAGATCGAAAAAGGTCATCTTGCGGGCCATTTTGGTGGCCTGTTTGGTACTCTTGGGTTTCATGGGAAGCTCCCTCCTTCGTTTCACGGCCGGGGCCGCCTGTTCCCTACACGGCCCAGATAAACCGGCCCGTCTCCCGGAAATGTAAAAACTGTTCCACGCTTTGTTGCGACTTTCGGCGAACCGATTCCACCGTATTAAAGGCGTTGTGCGGCGTCATAATCACCGTATCCTTCTCCTTCAGGCGCATCAGGGCGGCCACCTCGTCGTCGTCGTTTTTCTCCCCGCCGCGCAAACGGGCGGCCAGCGCTTTTTCATGATTAAAAACATCCAGGGCCAGACCGCCGATGATCCCGGCCTCCATGGCTTTCTCCAGCACAACGGCGGGGGAAAGTTCCCCGCGTGAAATATTTACAAAAATCACCCCTTTTTTGCAACGCCGCCAAAAACTTTCATCAAAATAGTCGCTGTTTTCCGGCGTCAGGTTCATGGCGGCCACAATAATATCCGCTTCCGCGGCGGCCTCTTCCCCGGTCACATAGCTCACCTCTTTATGGCGCTGCACGATATCCACCCCCACAACGCGCATGCCCAGGGCGGCGCCGATACCGGCCACCTCCCGGCCGATGTTACCCACGCCGTACACGGCCAGAGTTCTGCCGCCCAGTTCACCGCCGGTGATGCCGTCCCGTTCAAAACGGGCGAATTGTTCCATCTGTCGCGGCATGCGGCGCAGCAGCATCAGCCACAACATCAGCGCCTGCTCGGCCACGGCCCGGTTGCAATAGAGGGGCAGATAAGCCAGGGGGCCGCTAAAGCCGCTCTCCCGCCGGTAACGCAGCAGATGATCATAACCGGTGCTGCGGGAGAGGATCGCCCCCAGGCGCGAAGCCCAATCCGGTGGATAGATGCTTTGGGTGCGGGTGCTGATGATCTCCGCCGGAGGCGCGTCATGACCGGCCTCCTGAATCGTTTTCCAGGTAAAACCGGCGTTGATATCCGCGGGCAGGAAAGACCTCAGCGACTGCTCTTCTTCTTCAAAGGCTTCGTAAAAATAGATATCATGGCCCATGGCTCTTATTCTCTCTCCAAAAGCTTGCGTATGCGGTCGCTTATCAGCAGGGCGGCGTGGGCCGGGGAAAGCGATCCCTCCCCCACTTTGTGTTCGCTCTCCTTCAGCGCCCGGCTTACGGCCTTATGTTCGCGGATCATACGACGGATTTCATCATCGACCATCGCGTACATCCAGGCCACATCCTGCCGGCGGCGGCGTTGCTCCAGGCCGCCGTTTTTTTCCACCAGCGCCAGAAAGCGCCGCACCGTTTCCCAGATTTCATCCATGCCCCGCCCTTCCAGGGCCGAGGCCAGCAAAACCGGCGGCTTCCACTCCGGCAGGCCGGAATCGAGATAATGCAGGGCCATGCGCAACTGGCCTTGCGCCGCCCTGGCCCGTTCCCGGTTGGCGCCGTCCGCCTTGTTGATGATGATGGCGTCGGCCATCTCCATGATGCCCCGTTTTATGCCCTGCAATTCATCGCCCGCGCCGGCAATCTGAATCAGTAAAAAAACATCCACCATATCGCGCACGGCTATTTCGCCCTGTCCCACGCCCATGGTTTCCACCAGCACCACATCATACCCGGCCGCCTCGCACAGCACAATCGACTCGCGCGTTTTGCGGGCCACGCCGCCCAGGGCGCCGGATGAGGGTGAGGGACGGATGAAGGCGCGCTCGTGGCGGGCAAGCTGTTCCATGCGCGTTTTATCGCCCAAAATGCTGCCGCCGCTGCGGCTGCTGCTGGGATCGATGGCCAGCACGGCCACCTTATGTCCCTTTTCGATCAGAAAAAGGCCCAGAGCCTCGATCAGGGTGCTTTTCCCCGCGCCGGGCACGCCGGTTATCCCCACGCGTATGGAAGGCGCCCGCCGGGGCATCAGTTTTTCCAGCAACTGTTGCGCCTGCTCAAAATGATCGGCGCGGTTGCTCTCCACCAGGGTAATGGCCCGGGCCAGGGCCACGCGGTCGGCGGCCAGGATTTTTTCGTATAATGTGGAAAGGGAACGGTTCATAGTCTTTTTACCGGTAACCCGGTCACACGGGCCGGGTGGTCTGAAATTTTCATTCTGCGCGGAGACAATTTAAAACAGTCCCCTTTTTAATGGAAGAGCAGCCTCTTTTTAAAACCGCGGCTATGGAAGGCAGCGCTGCCGTGTCTCCTCCATCAGCCGCTCGATTTCCTCGTCATCGCGACGGGACTGGTACCAGCGATCTTTCACTATTTGTCCGATGGTAGCCAGGGCGGCCCGGCACTCGCCGGCGCGCGACTGCATATCGGCCAGGCGGGCCCAGCACACCACGCGATGGTGAGCATTGGGTTTTCTCAGGTGACTCAGCGCGTCATCAAGCATTTGGTAGGTTTTTATGGCCAGCGGCAAATCCTTTTTCTTCATATAAACATGGGAAAGGGCCCAAAGCATATAGGGGCTTCCCGGCGTTTCGGCCATGCCCCGCCGGGCATAGCTCAGGGCTTCGTCATAGCGGCCGGCGTCCAGAAGGATGTAAACCAACTGATGCAGGGCCATGCGGCGGGCATAGCGGCCGGAATCGACCGTGGTCTTAACCATGCGGATGCCTTCCTCCCGCCGGTCGCTCCACAGGGGAATCCAGGAGAGACGGGCGCTGGTCCAATAGTAATAGCTGCCCAGCCCCAGATAGGCGTCATACAGGGAAGAATCCAGGGCAACAGCCCGTCTAAGGTCTTCGCGGGCCCGGTTGCCGGCGGCAATGGCGGAGAAATAGTTGCCGGCCCGGCCGCGGTGCATGGCCAGAAAACCGTAAACACTGCCCCGGTAAAAATGGTAACGGGCCTGTTCCCGGGTCGGCAGGGCCCGTTTCAGGGAATCGTCACACAAGGCGATGACGCGGTTGGCGGCGCGCAGCAAAAGCGAATCCTCCAGCGAGGTCTCATAAAAATCCATGCGCGCGTTTTCCAGGGAGGCGCGGTAAAAATGCACCTTTGCCGACCGCGGATAGCGTTCTTCCCTCAGGCGCAAAACGGAGTCCGCCGCTTCAAAATCCCCCATCACTATCATTTGGATGTGCTCGCCGATCCAGTCGTGGGCCGTTAAGGGAGCGCTGTTTAACAGAAGGAGTAGGAGCGGAAAAAGGGCCGCGGGTGTAAATTTTTTCATCGGTGATTTTCGGTAACGGTGAATATCGGTTTCCTGACGTCCGGGAACGACGCCGGGCCAATTTACCATTTTTCGGATATCAAAGCTGAATAAAATCAGCTGTCTATTTTGATAAACCATGTGAAGAATACACAAGGAAAGGGTTGGGCTTATCCCCGCCTAAGGCCGTCTTGTGAGGTAAGGTCTTCCCGGCAGCTACATCTATCCTGTTAAAAAGAACACAGGTTCGGCAGGGCTAACTGCTTCTCCGGTAAGACTCTGGCAGAAAAAAGACTCTTCTTCTCCCCTCTCCAGAACGAGGAGAGGGAGCGGGGGTGAGGTGGTATGCACTCCCCTCTCTTCGAAGAGGAGAGGGGTCGGGGGTGAGGCGGGCAAGACTGCCTCTGGCGGGGTGAGGTCTTTAAAAACACAGCCGCGCCGTTAGGCCCCTTTTACTCGTTTAGTTCTTTCAGAACCAAACGGTGCTTTTTCGTTTACACAAAAAACCTTATACCTCCTTTAAAAAAGTTGCCGACTTTAGAACATTTGTTTTAATTTTACTCGATTACGTCTATCTTTTTACCTGAACCGTATCTATAAAAGGGCTGACATTTGAAATCAAATCTAATTCCCCTCCATTACCTATTTTGTATGATGTAGAATATTGGATGTAATAAGGTTCACTTTCGTTATTATAACAAGCTATTTGCAATCTAACAATTTTTGCTTGACGATAATCATTTATACTCAAATATTTTGACTGACTTTGGTTAACACTATCCAGTGTAAATGACAAACTTTTCTCACAACTGCTAATTTCTTGGTAAATATCCCTAAACTCCGTAATGACAACTAATTTGCCATCTTCATCTTTGTATTGATTGAAAAAATCATCCTTAAAGGTTTCTTCCATGGTTCTTACAAGAATAGAACACTCTTTTGTCTTGGGTAGCAAAGCACAGCGAATACCTACAATGAGAATTAAAAATAAAAATTGTGTTTTCATATCTCTATTAGATTAATTGCCTGTTTTCACATTCTCTATTAACTTATTTACTTCTTTTCTCTGCTCATCAGTCGCATCTATATTTGTCATTTGACCAAAACCTTTAAATTCATAACCATTGCCATCAAGCAACCACTTCCCATCTATTTTCTGAAAAGTGAATGTTCTACCGCCATAGCCTCCATCTTTGTCCGTATCTGAAGATGTACTTAAAGCATAAAAAGTCATTGTTTCAATTGTTTTACCATCAACCTCAATAGAGCCTTTTGTAATTCCACTTGCTAATAATACTGCATGTCCTGCCATATCTCCAGTTTCCCCCATAAATGTAGTATCTCCAAGCTCTCCTTTCGTTATATCTGTAACAAATTGCCTGTCCGCGCCATCTCCTGTTTTAAACCAAGACATTCCTCCTGGTGCTCTTGATCTACCAATGAATCCACCACTTTTAGTAGCAAATCCAGTATTCTTAAAATTACATAGAGTAGGTACGTTAGTACCATTCATATATGAAGTCCAACAACTTTCATAACAAACCGTTTCTGTGGGAACAATTCCAGGCTTATATGACCACCCACCACTACCCCCATACCATACACCAAAAGGAATTCCTTTCTTTGCCATATTCTTCACTGCCCAAATCAACGCAGGTATATTCTGTCTTCCATCAGGGTCAACGAATAAAATAGGATTGTTGTTAAAGGCAGCATATCCGGAAATCCAAGGGAATTTAACTGCCAATGGATCAACACTCCCCCACCGCCCAATCGCCGGGTCATCCCAAGTGGTCGGGATTTCCGCTTGTCTGCCTCTGGCATGGCTGCGCTCCAATAGTACCTGGCCCCAAAGTAATATCCTGAGTACCCGGGATTTCGGTAAATTTGTATGGGTTGCCGTCCCGGGTCTTTCAATGAACAATAATCGCAAACTATATAAAAGAGGCATATTATTCAACCGCAGGGATAACGGCTTTTCCGGCAAGGCTCTGCCAAAACAAAGATGCTTCTTCGTTCTTTTGTTTCGCCAAAAGAACCAAAAGCATTGGCGGAATTTTATCTCATTACCATAACGTCATGCATTCCCACCCGGTCACCCGAAAATTCCGCCTTTTTTCCCGTAGGCAGTGATTGCTCTTAAGATATACTCACACAAAGCCACAAAGCCTTGCACTCCCCTCTCTTCGAAGAGGAGAGGGGCGGGGCCTGCCCCCGCCTAAGGCGGGCAAGACTGCCTCTGGCGGGGTGAGGTTCCTTAAAAACACAGCCGCTCCGTACTGCCCCTTTTACCCGTTTAGTTCTTTCAGAACCAAACGGCGCTTTTCGTTTACAAAAAAAGATTACACCTCCCAGTGCCGCCATCTACTGAAAGTGTATTTCAATGTACTAAAGCAAAATATGATTAGTGGTCTTATCGCAGCAATCGATTGATTTCAGTTACCGAAGGTTCTTTGCCCTGTTTCGGTTTGTTTAGAAAATCACCAAATTCGGAAATAAGTAATTCACGGTTTTTATTATTTAATCTGCTTTCCATCCATTCCAATGTATCTTCCCGGGCAACGGCAATTTGTAGCCATTGATTTACGAAAGCATTAAAGGACATTTTATTTTTGCGGGCCAGGCGTGATGCTTTTTCTTTTAAATCTTCAGGAACTCTTATTGACAATGTACTCATATATTTATTCCTTTAAATATTGTTTATAAAAATTGCCGGGTGTCATCACTGACAAATCAGTAAATTTTAATTCACCAGACTCAAAATCTTTTAAATTCTTTGTTATCAGAATAGCCGATGTGGTGACTGCTACTTCCAATATAAAATTGTCTGCTTCATCTTTCAGATTTGGACGCCATAGATAATAAGGTTCGGATTCTATAGCCAATGCAACCAGAGCGTCTAGGATAATTTTAACTTCTCCGGGTGTTGCCCCGATAAGCCTCAATATTTCGTCTCTATAAAGAACAGATTCATACTCTAAAAATAATTTCTGATTAAGCGCAATGGGTGTTTCTCTTTTTTGAATACTCCTTAATAGTTTATATGACGGAGAATTTTCATACCGGCACAATCCTGAAATCAGCACATTCGTATCTAAAACAATTAATGGTTTTTTCATTATTATTTATAATACCAATCGTAATCCTGAAAAATAAAATTGATACCGCATATAATACCAGATGTTTTTTCTTAAATCAAGCAAAGCAGCAAATATTTTTTTTCTCAGACAAGCGGAGGGGCTTTGCCGCTCTTACACAGGTCTTTCAATGAACAATAATCTCAAACTATATAAAAGAGGCATATTATTCAACTACCGGGATAACGGCCTTTCCGGGAATACTCTGCCATAAATAAACCCGTCTTCTCCCCTCTCCTGAACGAGGAGAGGGGGAGAGCCTGCCGTCCCGCCTCTTGCGGGGGCAAGACTGCCTCTGGCGGGGGTGAGGTTCCTTAAAAACACCGCCGCGCCGTTCGGCCCCTTTTACCCGTTTAGTTCTTTCAGAACCAAACCGTTTTTTTTCGTTTACACAAAAAAGCCTACACCTCCTAAAACCCGGAATCAATTATTTACTTCAGTAAAAGGTGTAACTATTTTATTTTTATATAGAGTTATGCCATGATTAATTAAATATTCTCTATCAGCAACAGATATTAAACTATCATTTGTTGTTGGTTCTAAAATAAGCCTCACCTGGAAATTTGAATCATTTAATCGGAAATCTTTTTTCAAATCACCTCTATAAAAAATAGGAAAACTATATTCAGAGTTAGGTTGGACAATTAATAATTTATGAATTCGTTCACTTAATGTTGTATTTGGAAAAGTAAGCTGATCACTACTAATTATTCTATCTATAATGGACCCCAAAAACTGGACAACCGTTTAAGGTGAATTATTCAACTT
>WGCN01000174.1 GCA_015493745.1 Calditrichales bacterium | reverse complement strand
ATTTTTGCCATTTCCCGTATCTGTTCCAGTTCCTGCCGATCGATTTGAGACATTTTTACTCCCTCTTATAATTAATAAACTAAATGGCAAGTCTACGCATCTTTGACAAAATAACCAAGATTTATTGCACCGCATTTACCGGATCCTGGGCATTGACCAGATGATAGGCGATCAGCATCTGGGACAGGGCCAGGGAGTAGGATACATGATCCTGTTTGCCGTCATTAAAAGTACCCAGTTTTTCCAGATTCATTTGATCGGCAACGGACATGAGATGGTTACCCAGCAATTTTTCCAGTTCATTGCTTTTGGCGGCGCTCATGCGGCCGCTTACTTCCAGAATGTCGGCCGGCTTGCCGTCGTCACGGCCCAGAGACATGCTGACCATGGGCGTGCCGTTGCTGTTGGCGGCATGTTCCAGCACATCGCTCAGGTCGGGATGGGGTATGGTCGGCTTCAGGGCCAGCTTTACATTGAGATGGGAGCCGGTCTCCTCCCGGTTTTCCTCAGGCGGATAAAAGCTGACCACCAAATCGGCAAAGGAGCGCTGCGGATGGATAAAATGCGCGGCGTCGCCCACGCGGGCATTGAGGGAGCTCAGTACCTGCTCCCGGGAGTAACCGCGCTTGCTGGTGTCTCGCTTCATTTTCCACTCCACCCGCAATTCTTCAGGCGGAGCAAGAAAAACCTTAACGTCAAAGCAATTGCGCATCACCCTGCTGTGGAAACCCAACAATCCTTCCACAATAACGAACTTTGTGGGTTTAATATATTCCGGAGGGTCAAAGTCTCCCGTGGAATGATTATAGACCGGTTTAAGGATCGGCCGGCCCTGGCGCAGCAGATTAAAATGCTGCTCCATGATATCAATATAATTACAGGCCGGATTAAGGGCCGTAATTTTCATGGCCCGGCGCTGTTCACGGTTGTAGCGGTGATAGTCGTCGCTGCAAATGGCCGTAACATTCTCCTCGCCCAGCAGATTAACGATACCTCTGGTCAGGGTGGTTTTCCCGCTGGCGCTATCGCCCACAACGCCCAACATGATTGTTTTTCGATTCACGTCCTTCTCCTGTTAATATGAGCCTCAAGGATTATTTGCCGGGCTTGCTGGCCACAAAGGCCAACACCTGTCCCTGGCGGATATTGTCATAGCCTGTTATTTTTATATAGGCTCCGGGATTTTCCCCGCGGCAGGCCTTAAGTTCTTCCATAACCTCCGCGGAAGTTTTGGCGTCAAAAAAGGGCAGCTTCCAAAAGCGCCAGTAGGAGTTGTCCAGGCCGGGCTGCTCGGTATACTCGATGCCGGGAATCCAGTTATTTTTTATGATATAATCAATCTGTGCCTGTACCTCTTTGTCGCTAAAGGGCGGCAGGTAAGAAAAAGTTTCGGTATGCATGGTTTTCTCCTTTCGCGTTTTACACATTCAACGCGTCTACGGTGTCAAATTCAAAAGTGATGTCTTTCCAGGTTTCCAGCGCTTTTTTCAATTCGGGTGAAAAACGCGCCGCTTCCATCAGAATGTCGCGTCCTTCACGCATCAGATCGCGTCCTTCATTGCGCGCTTTAACCGAAGCCTCCAGGGCCACGCGGTTGGCGGTGGCTCCGGCGCGGCTGCCCCAGGGATGGCCCAGCGTTCCCCCGCCGAACTGCAGAACGGAATCATCCCCGAACAGATGCAGCAACTCCGGCATATGCCATACGTGTATGCCGCCCGAGGCCACGGGAAACATGCCCGGCACCGACACCCAGGGTTGATCGAACAATATGCCCTCACTTTTATCGGCCGGTACAAAGTCATCGCGGATCAATTTGGCCACGCCCAGGGTGGATTGGCGGTCGCCCTCCAGCTTACCCACCACGGTACCGTTGTGCACATGATCGGCGCCGACGACGCGGCACCATTTAGCCAGCACCCGCCAGTGTATGCCATGGTTGGGCTGGCGGTCCAACACGGCGTGCAAAGCGCGGTGGGCATGGAGCAGAATACCGTTTTCCCGGGCCCATTTGGACAGGGAGGTAAAGGCGGTAAAGCCTACGGTAAGGTAGTCCACCATAATAATACGCGAACCCAGATCGCGGGCCAGCTCGGCGCGGGCATACATCTCTTCCATATCGCCGCCGGTCACATTCAGATAGTGTCCCTTGCGTTCACCGGTTTCCGCTTCAGCCTTATGCACCCCTTCCATCACAAACTCACAGCGGTCGCGCCAGCGCATAAAGGGCTGCGAGGTGATGTTTTCATCATCCTTGGTAAAATCCAGTCCGCCGGCCAGGGCCTCGTATACCACCCGGCCATAGTTTTTGGCCGAAAGTCCCAGCTTGGGCTTCATGGTGGCCCCCAGCAGGGGACGGCCGTATTTATTCAACCGGTCACGCT
>WGCN01000173.1 GCA_015493745.1 Calditrichales bacterium | reverse complement strand
AGGCATAGATTAAAAAGAGATAACGCCCCACCTTGGAAACCGTAACCAGCAGCAGAAACAGATAAAAAGGCGCCCGCAGCATACCGGCCACCACCGTGATGGGATCGCCGATTACCGGTACCCAGGCCAGCAGCAGGCTGTACATACCGTACCGCCTAAAACGTTCCCGCGCCTTGTCGATGGCCTCTTCCTTCATCCGGATTACTTTTTCCAGCAAAAAACGGCTGCCCTTCAAACCGATATAGTAATTAACCACCGAGCCCAGCACATTGCCGGCGGAGGCGGCCAGCAGCAGGGCGCTCACGGTGTACTTTTGTTGTAACTGCAACAGCAACAGGGCCTCGGAACTGAACGGCAGGATGGTGGCCGCCAGAAAACTGCTGCCGAACAACGTCCAGTAGGGATAAAGGGAAAACAAGCCTATTGCGCGCCCCTCCCCGCCGGCAGATATTTGGCCAGATGGCCGATAATCAGCGTGATCAGGGTACCGGTAAAGACAAACCAGCTCCAGTGCATCAGCGGTGCGTTACCACTGTACACCGGATAGAGGCTGACAAAGAGCATGATGATCACCGCCCCGCCGAAGCCGGCCAGGGCATTGCGCTCCCGGGCTTCCGGAATAAGCAGCCCCATCAAAAAGGTTCCCAAAAGTCCGCCATAGGTGATGGAGGCGATACCCAGGGCCACCTCGACCACGGAGTGGCTGAGGGGGATAAACAGCATGGCGATACCCGTGAGTATACCCGCCGCCGTCAGCGTGGCCACCCGGGATTGCCTTAGGCGGCCGGCGTCGCTTTGTTCCCTGTTTTTACGGCGGATGTCCAGAATGAAAACACTGGAAAGGGAGCTCATGGAACCGGCCAGGGTGGACATGGCCGCGGCGAAGAGTCCGGCAATGATCAGCCCTTTGGCCCCCTGGGGCAGGGTGTGGATGATAAAGTAGGGAAAAATCTCATCGGCCTTGTGAAAGGGAGCGGCGGGGTCGCTGAGGCCGACGCCATTGTAAAAACTGTAAAGCAGCAGACCAATAAACAAAAACAGGGTAAACTGTATCATAACGATCACGCCGGAACTGATGATGGCCTTTTGTCCGTCCCTAAGCGATTTGGTGGTCAGCAACCGTTGAACGATAAGCTGATCCGTACCGTGCGAGGCCATGGAGAGAAAGGTGCCGCCGATAAAGGCGCCCCAAAAGGTATAGGGTTCGGTAAAGAAGCCGCTGATGGAACCGCCGAAATCAAAATTAAAGAGAGCGGTTTTTCCCGCCTCGATGGCCGGGGCCAGTGTCGCGCCGTTATCCAGTAACACATACAAGGCCAGCAGCGCGCCGCCGATATAGATAAACATCTGTATCACATCGGCCCAGATAACGCCCTTTATGCCGCCCGTATAGGTATAGATCAGCGATACGGAGGCGATGATGATGATCGAGACAATATAAATCTGCACATTGGACCACTCCGCCAGGGCCGGAATGGTTTTAAAGATCAAAGCCAGGGGAATGGCCGTGGAAAAAAGACGCACGCCATCGGCGGCGATACGGGTGAGCATAAAAATGACCGAGGCCAGCTTTTTGGTACGCAGACCGAAGCGCTGCTCCAGAAACGTATAGGCGGTTTCCATTTTACCCCTGGCATAAGCCGGCAGGAAAACAAAGGCGATGATCACCCGCGCGGTTAAAAAGCCCAGGGTGAGTTGCAGAAAGGAGAGGTTGGTCAAATAGGCCAGTCCGGGGATGCTGATGAATGTCAGGCTGCTGGTTTCGGCGGCCACAATGGAGAAAGAGACGGCCCACCAGGCCACGTTGCGTCCGCCCTGAAAATAGTCCGTTGTGGACTTTTGTTTTCCCCCCATCAACGAACCGAACAGGGCGATGGCAATCAGGTAGCCGACGATGACAACAATATCAATGGTTTCCAAATACATATTTTTTCCCCGGATAAAACAACACAATAATCACAGCCAATATATGTTTTTATGTGATAAATTAGTAATAAAGATAGAGAACGAACCGAACATCTAACAATTGACTCATTAACAGGAAACCCTATGTCTCTTAAAGCTCTGGTTATAGATGATGAACAGGCCTTGCGCGAAATCATTTGTGAAGTATTAAAACACATGCAGATCGAAACCGTGCCGGTTGCGTCGGGCCAAAAAGCCATCGAGTTTTTTGAGACGGACGGACAGGATGTAAATTTAATCTTCCTTGATGTCAACATGCCCGGTATGAATGGCATAGAAACCTATAAACAGATTCGCCGGCATGTGCCGGAACACCCCATTGTTTTCATGTCCGGCTATGATGCCCGTGAAGAGGTAGACGCGTTAAAACCCGAAGCGCCCTATACCTTTCTTAAAAAGCCGTTCAGCATGTCACAGCTGATGCAGACAGTCAAGGAGATTATCCCCTAATCTTTTTTCATGGATAAGCCGATACGCCCGCGTTCCATATCGATCGATACCACCTTCACATCCACCACATCGCCTACGGCCACCACTTCCAGCGGATTTTTAACATAGCGCTCGGCCATGCGGCTAACATGAACCAGGCCATCCTGTTTTACCCCGATATCGACAAAGGCGCCGAAATCCACCACGTTACGCACCGTCCCCTTTAGCCACATACCCTCTTTGAGGTCTTCCATTTTCAGCACATCGCTTTTTAAAATCGGTTTGGGCAGACTGTCCCGCGGATCAAGTCCCGGTTTTTCTATATTGGCGATGATATCGCGAAAGGTGGGTTCGCCGATACCCAGTTCATCCAGCAAACTTTGTAATTCCGACCGGATATTTTTAATCTTCAACTTTAGCATGGCGCCCTCTTTGCGGATATCATTTATCCCGAACTTTTCCAACAGTTTTTGCGTGGCCGGGTAAGACTCGGGGTGGATGGAGGTGTTATCCAGCGGGTTATCGCCATCGGGAATACGCAAAAAACCGGCGGCCAGTTCATAGGCAACTTCACCGATACCTTCCACCTCCAGCAACTGACGGCGTGATTTGAACTTTCCGTGACGGTCCCGGAAATAAATGATATTCTGCGCGGTGCGGCTGGTGAGCCCGGAAATATGACGCAGCAGCGAGGCCGATGCTGTATTCAGGTTAACCCCGACAGAGTTCACGCAGCTTTCAACCACATGACCCAGGGATTCACTCAGCTTTTTCTGGTTGATGTCATGCTGATACAGCCCCACGCCGATACTTTTGGGATCGATCTTTACCAGTTCGGCCAGGGGGTCCTGCAGGCGGCGGGCGATGCTGATATTGCCGCGCATGCTGGCCTCCAGGTCGGGAAACTCCTCGCGGGCGATTTTTGAGGCGGAGTAAACCGAGGCGCCGGCTTCACTGACGATGATATATTCCACTGTGCGTGCCGGTTTCATTTCCGCAATCAGTTCGGCGGCCATCTGCTCCGTTTCGCGGCTGGCGGTGCCGTTACCGATGGCGATGATGGCGGCATCGTATTTTTCGATCAAACGGCGCACATCGCTTTTGGCCTTTAAAAACTGATTCTGCGGCGGATGGGGGTAAATGGTCAGTCCCTCCAGGTATTTTCCCGTTTCATCGATCACGGCCACTTTACAGCCGGTACGGAAACCGGGGTCTATGCCCAAAATCTTTTTTCCGCGAACAGGGGGTTGCAACAAAAGGTTTTTCAGGTTTTTGGCAAAAATATCGATGGCGTGGGCATCGGCCTTTTCGGTAAGGGCATTGCGCACTTCCCGCTCAATGGAGGGGGCAATCAGCCGTTTATAGGCATCGGCCAGGGCGGTTTTCACCTGTTCCGTGAATGGGGCCGGTACACCGGTCAGGACACGGCGTGAAATAAGCTGTTCCATGACGTCCTCATCCACGGAAACGGAAACGCGCAGCACCCCTTCGCTTTCCCCGCGGTTGATGGCCAGAATACGATGGGGAACGATTTTAGAAAGCGCTTCGCTGAACTCATAATACATCTCGAACGGAGTGCGCCCTTCCACCTTTTTGGCCTCGGCACTCAGCAGGCCGCGGGCAAAGGTCTCCTCCCGTATATCCTGCCGGATGTCGGCGTCCTCGCTGATCCATTCGGCGATGATATCCCGCGCGCCCTGCAAGGCCTGACTGCTATCCTCCACCTCTTTTTCGGCGTTAACAAAAGCAGCGGCCAGAGCTTCCGCATCCCGGATATCGGTTTCCCGGCGTCCCAGAAGCATTTCGGCCAGGGGCTCCAGCCCCTTTTCACGGGCTACGGTGGCCCGGGTGCGTTTTTTCGGTTTATAGGGCAGGTACAGGTCTTCCAACTCCTGCATCTTTGTGGCGGCCCCGATACGTTTTTTTAACTCATCCGTCAGCTTACCCTGTTCCTCGATGGAGCTTAAAATCGTCCCCTTCCGCGCTTCCAGGGCGCGCAGATAATGGATGCGTTCTTCCACGGCCCGGATTTGCTCCTCATCCAGAGAGCCGGTATGTTCCTTGCGGTAACGGGCGATAAAAGGCACCGTCTTGGCATCATCCAGCAGGGTAACGGTGTTTTTTACCTGTAAGGGATTGAGGTTAAGCTCATCGGCAATCAGTTGAAACATGGCGGCTTCGTTCATGGATCTTCCTTTTGTAGAATGTTTTATTTTGCAGAGCCGCTAATTTAAAGCAGCGGGCTAATTTTGCAAAGACCTTTGTAAAATTATTTTGAAGCGCTTTGGGCCGGATGCCTTTCCCCGGCATACCGTTTCCATTAGGCAGGGGAAGGAAAGAGATTTATATTCCGGAAGCTGTTCGTAGATGAAATATAACCATTTTACGGGCACCGGGCTTATAAAAAAAATACCGCCGGAAGATTTTGGGTGGGCCTCCGTTTCGTCACCGGCGGGCTCCATACCGGTGAAGGGCATATTTTTTATCCGGAAGGAGTTTGCAAAAGATGAGAGGCGGAACACCCGCTGTTTTCCGTGTCAAAAATTCTCCGGTAAAAGTACCGCTCTTAAGGATATGGAACCGCTGTTACCGCTTTCGGAGATAGTTTTGCGCTGAAATAAAAGTGATAAAAAATATCGACCCCATCCCGGCCCGGATGGAATCGT
>WGCN01000172.1 GCA_015493745.1 Calditrichales bacterium | reverse complement strand
TACCATGACTTCATTCCCTGCCACCCACTCTCCCGAAAATTCCACCTTTTTTCCCGTAGGCGTGTTTGGGGATTTATAAAATAGTGTCCTGGCAGGGCCGCAGGAAGCTCACGCCAAAGGCTCACCAACCGGCCGCCTCAGCCACCTTTTTTTATTTTGTATTTTTTATTTCATTTGTCATTTGTCATTGGTCATATTCCACCCAAGCTCCGGCGGGCAAGACTGCCTCTGCGGGGGTGAGGTCGTTACCCAAAATAAAAAACCCGGCCTGTGGAGCCGGGTTTTGGTTTTCTAACAATCCGTGAATTAAAGAGCCTTTAAAACCTGCAGCAGATAGTCCCACACACTGGCCACCGACTTGGGGTCTACCCTTTCGGCGGGGGAATGCGCGCCGCGGATATCCGGGCCAAAGGAGATCATATCCATGCCATCATAAGCTTCGCCGATGATGCCGCACTCCAGTCCGGCATGCACCGCTTCCACCGAGGGCTCTTTGCCATACATCTTTACAAACACATCCTTGCAGACATGCAGAAGTTTGGAATCGGGATTGGGCTGCCAGGCCGGGTAGCCACCACCCTGTTCCACCTCAAAACCGGCCAGTTTACCCACGGCGGCCACCTTATCGGCAATGTCGATGATGCTGGTGGCTACCGATGAACGCTGACTGGTCAACATATAGACCTCATCCTGGCGGGTTTTGACCACGGCCAAGTTGGTGGAGGTTTCCACCAGCCCTTCCACGGCATGGCTCATGGCCATCACGCCGTGAGGCACGCCATAAAGCAGGCGTACAACGGTCGCGCTCATCCCGGCGGACATGGCCTTTTCTGCCCGGGGCGCTTCATCCAGCACCACTTCGATCTTATCTTCCACAAAACGCAATTCATCGTTAAAAACAGCCTGATAGCGATCGGCCAGCTTGCCCAGCTCGGTCAGGGCGGCGTCATCCATAACCAGCACCGCATCCGCCTCGCGCGGGATGGCATTGTGCGCCGTACCGCCGTCCACTTCCACCAGACGGAAATCATGGGTTTCGGACAGCTTGTACAAAATGCGCGAGAGCAGCTTAATGGCGTTGCCCAGGCCCTTAATGATTTCCATGCCGGAATGACCGCCATGCAAACCCTTGATTTTCAGCGAAACCGTCTCATTCATGGAGGAAGGCACATCTTCCCAGTCGATCTTTTTGGTCATGATGGTGTGCTTGCCCCCGGCGCAACCGATATAGATGATGCCCTCATCCTCGGAATCCAGATTGATAAGTAGTTTCCCCTCCAGAAAATCGGATTTCAGACCCATGGCGCCGGTCATGCCGGTTTCCTCGTCCACGGTAGCCAAAACCTCCAGCGGCGGATGTTCGATGCTCTCATCCTCCAACAGGGCCAGCCCCATGCACAAACCGATGCCGTTGTCGGCGCCCAGGGTGGTGCCGTCGGCCTTAATCCAACCCTCATCGGTTTTTACAAAAGAGATGGGATCCTTGCTAAAATCATGCTCCGTGCCCTTATTCTTTTCGCAGACCATGTCCATATGGCCCTGAACCACCACAATGGGTTTATCCTTCAGGCTGCCGGTGCCCGCTTTTTTTACAACCACATTACCGGTTTCATCCACCTTGCTTTCCAGATTCAGCCTTTTGGCCATATCCAGAATATAGTTGCGCACACCTTCTTCATTCTTTGAACAACGCGGAATTTGATTGATGGCCTCAAAATGTTTCCATACCAGTTCGGGTTTTAAGCCCTGCAGAACCTCGTTCATTACATTCTCCTTTCACAATCAGACTGTTTTTATAAGATGTTCAAAATTACGGAATATATCATACAATACAAACCGGAGTTGGACTTTTTAAGCGCTGCTCCCGGACATAAAAACCCCTGTTTTCCGGCGCCCTTTTCTTTCTATGCCGTCGTCATCCTCCTTTCCCTTAAAATAAAATTCAATATGTTGGCGCATGCCCTTTTTTTTGTTAAACTATGCGCATGAAATCTGAAAACTCATCCTATCGCGAACAGTTCCTCAACATGGTAGACAGTGATTTTAGCATTACCCGCGGTCATCCCCTGCCCATTGGCGCCACGGTGGTACGTAACGGCATAAATTTTTCGGTTATATCCGAAAGCGCCAAAAATCTCTCCATCGTTATTTTCGACGCCTGTAACACGGAGCCGCTGGTGGAGTTCCCGCTTGATCCGCAACTTAACCGTACCGGCAATATCTGGCATGCCCATATCAGCGGCCTCGATCCCTGGATTCATTACGCCTACCGGGTTTTTTCCGACGACCCCTATCTGAAAGACGGCCGTCTGCTTGTGGACCCCTATGCCCGGGCCACCTGCGGCGGGGAACGTTGGGGGCATCCCCTTAAGGTAACCGAGGATGAGGAGAAACGTATCTTTCGCCTCTCCACCATTGTGGATGATAACTTTGACTGGGAACAGGACCGGCCGCTGAACACGCCGCTCAGGGATACCGTTATTTATGAGATGCATGTGCGCGGCTTTACCCGGCATCCCGCTTCCGGCGTTAAAAATCCCGGCACCTTTGCCGGCATTATTGAAAAAATCCCGCATCTGAAAAAGCTGGGCATCACCGCCGTGGAGCTGATGCCCGTTACCGATTTTGATGAAACGGGCAATCCGCGTTTCAACCCCCTGACCGGTGATAAGCTGTTCAACTACTGGGGCTACGACCCGATCAACTT
>WGCN01000171.1 GCA_015493745.1 Calditrichales bacterium | reverse complement strand
GGATGAATCCGGGGGTTAACGCCTTTGCCCCTCCCCTACTCCCCTCCCCGAGGGCCGGGGGTGGGGCTCGACAATAATTCGCTGTTTGTTATTGATGCTTTACTTGCTAAATTTGCCTCAAAAGGAGAAATGCCATGAAAGCTAAAAAATCGGAACCCATCAGTAGCTGGGATATCGTTTTCCCCAATGACGCCAATCCCATGGGCACCATGTTCGGCGGACGGCTGATGGCTATAATGGATGAAATGTCGGGCATCGCCGCCTCGCGCTATTGCGGCAGACCGTCGGTAACCGCCTCCACCGAGGCCTTCATCTTTTACAATCCCGTGCGCGTGGGCGACCGCATCGAAACCATTGCCCGCGTGGTATGGGTGGGCACTACTTCCATGGTGGTCAAGGTGCAGGTTTTTTCGGAGAATCCCATCAAGGGCATTGAACGACGGCAGTGCACCACGGCCCATTTTAATATGGTGGCGGTGGATGAACAGGGCCGGCCCACCTCCGTTCCCCCGCTGCTCATTGAAACCACCCGTGAGCAACAGGATTATGATGTGGCGGAAATCGTAAAGAACCAGGCGCTGATACGCAAGCAGGAAGTGAAGAAACGTAAGGAAGTATAAGCGCGGCCAACGCTCCTTAGCTGCCGGAAACATCGCCCCTGGGGGGAATGCGTTCCATGGCTCTTTCCGCAAGGGCTAATATGGTCAGCGAGGGATTAACTCCCGGATTGGCCGATATGACCGAGCCGTCGCATACCAGCATGTTTTTATAGCCGAAAACCCGCTGATCCCTGTCCACCACGCCATGTACGGCATCACGACCCATGGGGCAGCCCCCCAGGATATGCGCCGTGGTCGGTATGCCCAACAGGGATTCCGTTAACAGGGCCGTGGGCTTACCGTCCGCCTTTTGCGCAAAACGCCGGGCGATCTCCTGCGCTTCGGGAATAAAGGCGCTGGGGGCGGCGCCCCGATCCATTGCGCTGCCCATGCCCCAGGGGGTGCGTTTAAAACGCAGCGTGCTGTTGATGGTTTGCATAAAAAGCAGGATTTGCGTCGACCGCGCCCAGTCGCGTACAAAATAGGCCTTAAAATTTTGACGCGGATGGCGCAGAATATCAGCGATAATTTTTATCAGGCGCACGGGCAGTGAGCGGCCGGAGACCACCGGGGCCATCAACAGCCGCCAAAATCCGGAACCGGCACTGTAACGCACGGGCTCCACATGGCTGTGTTCATCGGTATGATAGATGGAGCTGATGGCGATCCCCTCGCTGAAATCAATATCTTTATCCCGCGTGGTCACCCCCAGCAGGCTTTCCGAATTGGTGCGTACCTCAAAGCCCAAACGATCCGAGAGCCGCGGCAGGGATTTTTTTTTAAGTTTTAACAAAAGCTTTACCGTTCCCAGTACCCCGCCGGAGAAAACCACCCCATGTGCCGTCAGGCTTTGTTTTTTAGAGCGGAGGGTTGCGCTTTTTTTAAAGACGACCCGGTAACCGGCGGAACCGTCATCGTTCAGGGGCCGCACATCCAGCACTTCCCTTTCGGCACGGATTTCCACGCCCGCTTTTTCCGCAAACCACAGATAGTTTTTATCCAGGGTGTTTTTGGCGTTAAAGCGGCAGCCCAGCATGCAGCCGCCGCAAAAGGTACAGCCGCCGCGCGGCGGTCCCTCGCCATTGAAATAGGGGTCGCTTGTTTCTTCGGACGGTTTGCCAAAGTATACGGCCACATCCGTGGGGCGGAAGCGGCGCCCCTGCCCCTTTTCCTCGGCGATCTCTTTAAGGATGTGATCGCCTTTTTTCAATAAGGGATTTTGAGCAACGCCCATCATGCGGCGGGCCTTGTCATAAAAGGGGGCCAGTTCCTTTTTCCAATCGGCCAGGCTGCTCCAGTGCCCCTGTTTAAAAAAGGCATCGCCCGGCACGGGCAGGGTATTGGCGTACACCAGCGAACCGCCACCCACGCCCACGCCGCTTAATACCGTTACATGACGGAAAAAGGTCATTTTAAACAGCCCCTTGAATCGCAGCGGGGGCAGCCAGAACCATTTTTTCAGATTCCAGTTGGTTTTGGGGAAATCTTCCACCCTGAGCCGGCGTCCTTTTTCCAGCACCAGAACGCGATAGCCCTTTTCCGCCAGGCGCAGGGCAGCCACCGATCCGCCAAAGCCGGAACCGATGATGATATAATCATAATCCATAAAAGGAACATAAAAAAATACCCCGACAATTAAAAATTGCCGGGGTCTGTTTCCAACGATAGGGAGGAATTTATTTATTCAGCTTCATGGCGCGGCGCATTTTTTTGCGCGCTTCCTTCACCTGGCGCTTACGCACCTCGGAAGGCTTCTCATAATAGGCATGGCGTTGCAACTCGCGGTACAGGCCACCCTTTTGCAATGAACGCTTTAATATTTTCAACGCCTTATCGACGTCATTATTCCGAACCATTATCTTCATGATCTTCTCCCCGTGTTTATCTATGCTACCACCCCGAAGGCAATTAGTTCCTGATAAGGTATGGCGCTTTTAATATTTCAGTGATGTGCCTTCATTTAATCGATGAGAGTAACGGAAGCCTGGGCGGGACTACTCTGCCGCATTCCTTTTTAAAGGCCGGAGGCAAAGCCCCGATGATGCTTTAGCCGGGAAGGCCCGTTCAACAAGCCGGGCTGATTAAATAAATACCCGATGAATTTACGGTAACTGAGCTCAAAAACAAATAAACCCGCTTTAAGGCCATTGTTCGGAAAAGGGCGCTATGCTAACTTTGGCCCTCAAACAGATTATATACAGGGAGAAAACCATGTCCGTTAAACAAAAATTACGCAGCGAGATTGCAGAAAAAGACAAGTGGAAACT
>WGCN01000170.1 GCA_015493745.1 Calditrichales bacterium | reverse complement strand
GTCACCTTTTGCGCCTGATCGGTCAGGGCTTTCAATATCCGCGGATGGCAATGCCCCTGATTGACGGCGGAATAGGCGCTCAGAAAGTCCATATATTTTCCGCCTTCCACATCATACACCCACACACCTTCGGCCCGCTCAATCACAATATCCAGCGGATGATAATTATGTGCGCCATAATGTTCTTCCAGCTCAATGTAGTCTGTTGTCGTTCTGTTTACGGTTTCCGTAATGTCACTCATTTTACCTCCTGTGGTTACGGGTTGGACGGCCGGATATCAATTTCACTTATCATGGCATTTTGAGGCAACTCCAGAGCATGCACAATCGCCGAAGCCACATCGCCGGCCTGTAAGATACGTTTTCGTTTATCATCATTCAGCATGTCGCGGTGTCCGTCAAAAAACGGGGTATCCACGGAGCCGGGACAGATGGCCAGGGTGCGCAGGCCGTTTTTACGTTCTTCCAGCATCAGGGATTTTGTAAAGCCCATAACGGCATGCTTGGTGGCCGCGTAAGCCGCGCCGCCGGGGATGGGATTTTTACCGGCCAGCGAGGCTACGTTTACCACAAAGGACTCACCCGCCCGGCGCAGATGAGGCAGCGCTTCCCGGGTGGCGATAAACAGCCCCCGCATATTCAGGTTAAACATGGTGTCCCAGTCTTCGGTGCTTGTTTCCGCGATGGATTTAAAAATTCCCACGCCGGCATTATTGATCAACACGTCAATACCGCCATATTCACGAACGGTTACCGATACCATTTCGCGGATGTCCGCTTCCGCGCTCATATCCAGCGTTAAAGCCAGGGCTTCGCCTCCCAGGCGGCGGACTTCGGCGGCCACCTCTTCCAGCAGGGGTTGCGTGCGCGCGGTTAAAACCAGACGGCAGCCTTTTGCGGCCAGCATAAGCGCACAGGCTTTGCCAATGCCCTTACTGGCGCCGGTAATGATTATGCGTTTTCCTTTTAACTCCATCAAACCTCCTTTTGATCTAAGTCCGCAAAGCTAATACTTTTAAATCGCAAAAACAACACAGTGATTTAATGCTTTTCGGGCGGAAAACAGACAGCTTCGAAGTAAACATAAATAAAAAAGGCCCGCCAAAGGCGGGCCTTAAATTTTAAACATTCCCTTGTCTGTTCTTCTTATTTTATAAGCAACAAGCGGCTTGTTTTTTGTTGACCCGCAGCCTTGAGTATGGCGAAATATACACCGGATGGCATGGCCTGGGAAAGATCGTTACGACCGTTCCATTTGGCGATATGACGCCCGGCGGTCAGGTTTTGATCAACCAGGGTGGCCACTTTTTGACCCAACACATTGTAAATGGTCAACTGAACCGTTTGACCGGCCAACTCCGCGGGTACATCAAAGGCGATGGTCGTGGAGGGGTTGAACGGATTCGGATAGGCCGCATACAGGGTAAAGCTCCGCGGCTGCGCAAAATCATCATTGCCGATAGCGGTGGAAGACTCGATATCGTTACGGGTGCGCGGCATAATCTGATAACCGTCACTGTAAGGCGAGGAACGGTCATATTGAGAGATAACACCTGTCACCGTAATGGGATAAGTCGGCTCATCGGAACCGTCGATGTTGGTATCTCTGTCCACACGCAGCGTAAGCTGGCTGGTACCGCCGTCGTCGGTGATGGTCATATTCATGTTTTCACCGTCCATGGGCCAGGTACCGGCTCCGGCAACCGTATCGGCATTGGCGATACGCACCAGCAGACCTTCAAAGGCTTCGGGGGAGGCCAGCAGGGTGGCGATGGTGATTTCAATCGGCAGGGGCGGGTCTTCATTGACGCCTTTGTCCACGATATCATCGGCGGAGCTGACAACAAGCTCGGCCAGGCCGTTGTATTGATCCAGCTTGCCCGTCACCTGATACATGGAACCTTCTTCCATATTAACGGCACCCATTCCGGAACCAAAAATATTGATTCCCGCCTCGCTGTCCTGAATATAGGTTTGCAGGCTGCTGAAACTGAAAATACTGTCACCCACGGTAACCGTGCCCATAATGCGCGCGGCATAATCTTTATAAAGCAGCGCGCCGTCGGCATCGATTTGACGGATGGAAGAGATACTGCTGGTACCGGCAAAAAAGCCCGTGGTACCGGAAGCGGTCATCTGGCTGTTGTCATCGGTAGCTTCCACACGGTACTCCACGCGGCTGCCGTCATTATAATTTGAAGCAGGGATATCAACCATAAAAGTGTCGCCATTGGCAACGGACATGGCCAGGGTAGCCTCGGTGCCACCGTCCACGCTGAATTTAAGTTCCACACTGCTCAGGCCATTGTCATCGGTAACCACGGCATACACGGTCAGGTCGGTATCGGCGGCCGGAACCATGTCCGAAGCCCACACACTGGCTATTGACGGACTTTGATCGCTAACACCACCATCAAAGGTATGCGCGCCCAAATAGGTGAACGTATCCTTATCATAGACGATCCACTCGGAATCATCGGCGTTGGTACCGGCGGAGGCGGCCCAGTTCATATTACCCGAAGAGACACTGCTTTTACGTACCAGGGTGTGATCCTTGGTGGCGTTGCTGACACCGGCCACATCCCAGGCGGTGCCCGGGTCGGAGAGATCATCGGCGCCGATCTTATCGATCTCCACCGTGTCTGTTCCGCTCACATGGGCCAGGGTGCGCACATCGTCACCGTTGAAGCCCATAAAATAGTTAGGCGGACCACCGGGGATCAGCGTATCGGCCACGCTGGTGATTTCCGTACCGGCTGCGTCATTGGCAATCACATAAACATCACCGTTTTTTAAAATCGTTCCG
>WGCN01000169.1 GCA_015493745.1 Calditrichales bacterium | reverse complement strand
GTGGAGGCCAGGCCGGGAATATAACTGATCTGCAGGGGTTCGCTGCCCGTATTAAACAGGGCCTCCTCCACGCCGGGCAACTCTTTCAACTGGTTTTCCAGGCGCCGCGCGGCGGAGGGATCGTTAAAACCGGACAGGGGCAAATCCCGTGTGTGGGAGCGCAGCTTATAGCCGGCCTTTTCAATTTCCACTTTCAGGGTGGCCGTATCCGGCGCCTCTTCGGTAAAACCGATGGCCGCCTGCTCGGCCGCCAAACTGACGTCCACGCTGGCCACCCCTTCCATGCCATCGATGGTTTGCTTAACCCGGGCCACGCAACTGGCACAGGTCATGCCATCGATGGGCAATACCAGATATTGTACATTCTTTTTTTCCACAGATTCACTCATAATGATATCCTTTATTGGTTCCGGTTATCAATCCGACGTATCACACCTTCGTGCCATAAAACCGCCGACGGCATTGTAATAGTCCCGCTTAACGGAAAAATATTGTTTTGGATCGGATTATGTTTTACGAAGCTGGCGCTCCGTTTTATTGTTGACTCCATCCGCGGTCAAAGGTTACAGTAAAAATTTTAATTTTTTTAAACGAAGATATTTATCCCCGGGGAACGCACTACAGGCGGGCTACTTCTCTTTTATTATGCGATAGACAGAAACGGTGATCTTATGGCCGTCCTGTATCACGGGGAAATCCTTTTGTTCAAAGTTAAAACCGGACAAGGCCAGTTTTCCGAAAAAACCGCGGGCCACGCTACGGTTGGGCTCGGCCAGCAATACCCTGCCCTCCGGCGCCAGATATTTTTGAAAAAGACGGATCAGCGGTTCGAAAAAGCGTTGTTCATAAGCCACATCCGAGGCTACCAGCAGGTCAAATGTCCCCACCAGGTCCGGATGCCGCCAATCCATCTCCCGCCATTGGGGTTGGGGCAGGCCGTTTTCCTCAAAATTCTTCGCCGCCAGACGCAGGGCCGCGCTTTCATAGTCGGTGGCTATAAACTCCGCCGGCACGCAGCGGGCCACGGCCATGGCCGTCAGTCCCAAACCACAGCCCAGTTCCAGCACCCGTTTGCCGCGTATTTCAGGAGCGTGGTTCAATATATAATCGGCCAGGGCAAAGGACGAGGGCCATAACTCCGCCCAATAGGGCAGGCGCTCATCCTCATTAAACAGATCGTCGGAAACCTGATCGACCAGATCATCGAGATTTTTTATGCGCCACAGTTTAAACCGGCTCTTTCCCAGGGGAATATCCGTCAGTATAAGATCGGGGGATATGGATTTCATGGGCTGAATATACGGGAAAGAGGCATTTAAATAAATGGGAAAGGGAGAAGTTCATGAATCGTTTTTTTCAAATATTCATGCCGCCAAATTTATCAAGGGCGTCATGACCCAAAACCTTTGCCGTGAGTTCCCTGAACTTGTCGAAGAGCCGATGTTCGTAACACGATATTCCAAAGTCATGCCGTTGACCGCCTCCCATATTCCCCCGCCCACGTGGTGAGGCGACGTCAACCTCCCGCCGGGTACCGGACCGGAAATAGTAAATCTTTTAGCAAAACGTAAACTTATATCAGCCCATGACCTCCCTCCCTTCTCTTCGCAAGGGAAGGGGCCGGGGGATGTGTTTCAACAGCCTATACCTTTAAAAAAATCCCCTTTTTATACATCCAGTGCATGGCGGCATAGCTCAGCGCCACCCAGGTCAGGGCGTAGGCCAGCGAAGCATTCACGGGCGACAGCCAGGGGGTGAACAACAGATGATAAATCCAGCCCTTCAGGGTCACCTCCGTCCCGCTGCCGTCCTGCCAGCGGATGATGTACAGAAGTCTGCCGATCAGTCCCGACAGCACAAAAACGGTGATGGCGTTCATGCCGTAAACGATAAACGGTTTGGTAAAACGGGTCTGTTTACGGATATCGATCCACCAGGTGAGTATACCCAGGATGACCATGGCCATGCCGGACATGAAAACCGCATAGGAGCTGGTCCACAGGTTTTTATTGATGGGCAACCACAGATTCCATACCAATCCCACAAAAATCATACCGTTGCCATAAACAAACAGGCGGATGGTTTTTTCCTCCGTGCTCAGGGTGGATTTAAACAACATGCCCGTGAACACGCCAAACAGTGTGGTGGCGATGGCCGGCAGGGTGCTGACGATACCTTCCGGGTCCCAGGTTTTTGTGGCCGACCACATATGACCGGAAAGAACCATTTGATCGATCCAGGCGGCAAAGTTGGCGCCCTTTTCCAGCGACCCGGCTCCTGTTCCGGGCACGGGATACCAGGCCATCAGCGCCCAGTAGCCGAACAGCAAAACCAGCGTTACCGTCCACAGGCCTTTTCGGCCCAGATGGATATAGAGCAGGGCGGCAAAAAAATAGCAGACGGCTATGCGTTGCAGAACACCGGGAATGCGCAGCGTGCTCAGATTAAAAAAGGGAAAGCCCGACAGAAACAGCCCCAGACCAAAAAGTATCAGCGTGCGGCGGATGATTTTTTTATACAAGGCTCTGTGCTGTGTCGGATCCTCTATTTTGGATTGCAGCGCCAGCACAATGGAAACGCCGACAATAAACAGAAAAAAGGGGAAAATCATATCGGTAAAAGTCCAGCCGTGCCAGGCGGCATGTTCCAGCGGGGCGTAGATATGGCTCCAACTGCCGGGGTTATTGACCAAAATCATGGCCGCGATGGTGGCGCCGCGCAACACATCCAGGGCCTTCAGGCGTTCCTTTACCTTAGTCATTCAGCGCCTCCTTGTGCAAAACATAGGCCAGCACCTTTAGCTTAACATAATCACCGCGCATAAGATAATAGCCCTTGTGGCGCCCCTCCCAGGCATTGCGCCAGGAGTCCTTTACCAGAAACCAGTCACCATCCGCATAACGCGTATAGCCGACGATGTGCATCAGGTGGTCATCGGTGGTCGAGCCGTTATTAAAACGGAACTCACGTGCTTTTTGATCAATCGCCGCCGCCGGATAATCGAATGCGGGGATAAAGCAGACATCCTGCTCCGGCAGGCGTCCCGGCTCGCTGATATCGGCGTCGATGGCGGCGCTGTAGCCCCGTTTGAGGGCTTTTATCAGATTGCCGTAAAACTGATCCAGCGGCAGGTTGCGGTATTCCGCGATACGCGCCCAGTTATCGGGCACATCCAACACCACCTCCCCCCCAAAAGGGGCGTAACTGAATGAAGTGTACATACGGTAATCATCCGGACGGATGCGGCAATAATCCTTTAAAAAACTTTGTGGGGTATAGCTTTTACCTTTGAAATCAAAGCGGGTGGGCGGGCGCCCCAGGTAGTGATCCAGAATTTCGGTGATCTTCTCCACACCCTCCTCGCGGTCCCAGTTCTTTATTTTTTTTATTTCGGCCAGATATTTATCCAGGGCGGCGTAGAGCTCCTTGTGATTGTAAACGCCGGGCAGGCTTTGCCCGTGATAGACCTGCTGCGGCACAATGCCGTATTTTTCAATGGTTTTCAGCACCCCGGTAAACAGATCGCCGGGGGCAAAATGGGAAGCCCCCTTGGTCTCGATGTAGCGTGCCGCCTTTTCCACAAAACCCCAGTATACCGGATACATCACCGCCAGGCGTACCGGCGCCACACCCTGCCGGGCCATTTCGCTTTCCAGAAAAGAGAGGGTGGAAAAACTCCAACAGGATGAGGTGGTATCCTGATTAAAGGGGCTGAGATGGGGAAAAGTTTTAAAGGAATCGAGTGTGGCCGGAATTTTCAGGTGTCCGGCTTCGGCCGCGGCCCATTCTTTTGTTGTTTGGGCAGCCGACAGACCGGCCAGTAAAATGATCATGATAAGAAATTTCATAATTCCCCCGATACGGATAAATCCTGCCGGAAGTACAGAAACAGCGCCACTCCGGCTTTATTACTGCAGATGTTCCAGTTGTTCCTGAATCATCTGTTTGGTGTACAAATCGGCATAGAGACCGTTCACTGCCATCAGCGCCTGATGATCGCCCTGCTCGATAATGCGGCCGTCATCCATTACAATGATATGATCGGCATCCCTGATAGCCGAGATACGATGCGACACCCAAAAACAGGTGCGGTTCTTCATAATCTCCTTCAGGCGTTGCAGGATGGCCTCCTCGGTGATGGTATCCACCGCCGAAAGCGCGTCATCCAGAAGCAGGATTTGCGGTTGCCGGACAATAGCGCGGGCAATGGCCAACCGTTGCTTCTGGCCTCCGGAAAGATTAATGCCCCGTTCTCCCAGCATGGTGTCATACCCTTTGGGCATCTCTTCGATGGCTGAGGCCAGGCTGGCCACCTCCGCCGCCCGCCGGATTTCCTCCTCCGTGGCCCCGGGCGCCCCAAAGGCAATATTATTGCGGATGGTATCCGAAAAGAGAAAAGTTTCCTGCGGCACATAACCCATCGCCTCATGCAGGGCTTTCAGTGGAATCCGGCGGATATCGTTTCCGTCAATAAACAGTGTTGCCGGCGCCGGATTGTACTCACGGGTCAGCATGTGCATCAGGGTACTTTTACCCGCGCCGGTGCGCCCCACCACGGCAATGATCTTGCCCGCCTCCACCTTTAGGGAGATATCCCGCAGAACGGGCCGTTCATATCCGGGATAGGTGAAGCCCAGGTTTCTAAATTCAATATCACCCCGGCTGATCCTTGCCGCCGTATCGGCCCGCGCGTCGTTGACCACGGGCCGGGCCTTAAAAATATGCATCAGCCGCTGATGGGCGGCCGTGCCCTGCAAAAAGATGCCCATGACCCAGCCCAGGGCAATGGAAGGCCAGATAAGCTGCCCCATGTACAGGGTAAAAGCCACAAAGTCACCCAGGGAGATCACATCCTGCATGATCAGCCTTCCGCCGAAAAGAAGGATCAGGGCCGAGCTGATGCCGACGATCAACATCATCGAGGGGCGAAAACCGGCCTCGGCCCGGGCATAGTGCATATTGCGTTCCACATACTCCCGGTTCAACTCGTTAAAATGGCGCCATTCACTCTCTTCCAGGGCATAGGCCTTGATCACGCGGATTCCGGCCAGATTTTCCTGGGCCCGGGTGCTGATGCGCGCAAACTGTTCCTGCACCTTAAGATAGCGTTTATGGATGGCGGCGCCGAAACGGTTAACCACCACCGCCATCACCGGCACCGGCAGCAGGGCGATCAACGTCATCAGCGGACTGATCTGCAGCATCATGATCGTGATGAAGATAAAACTGGTGATCAGGTTGACCGTATACATCAATCCCGGCCCCAGCACGGAACGGATGGCATTGAGGTCGTTGGTCAGGCGGGACATCAGGTCGCCCGTGTCATTTTTTTGATAAAAGGCACGATCCAGGGTTTGCAGTTTGGCAAAAAGATCATTACGCAAGTCGTTTTCAATCAGGCGGGATACGACGATGACCGTTTTGCGCATAAAAAAGCGAAAGGTACCGGCAATAAGCGTAAAACCGATGATCCAGGCGGCATATTCCATCAGCTTAACAAACTGAACATCCCCGCTCAGATAGTCGATGCCCTGTTTTACGATCAACGGTGAAACAATCCCGGCGAGGTTGGAAAGCACCACGAACAACAAACCCCATCCCAGTGTTTTCCTGTAGCGGATCATATAAGGCCAAAGCCAGCGCGCCAGTGCTAAAATAATAACCTCCAAAAAACCTAAGGAGCTAAAATAAGAGCATTACTTTTATCATTCAAATCAGAATAATGTAATGACAAACGGGTAATAATTTGCTCCAAATCATCCTTACATTTATATTTAAAACGTTACCCCCAACACCATAGAGGTTTTTATGTATCGTCTGTCAGCTATCCTTGTGCTTTGCCTTGCGCTTGGCACCCACGCTCAGCAAAAAGATTTCGGCGACATTTCCATGAACGAGCTTGTAGCCACCTTCCTGCCTCAGGATACCAGCGCCAACGCTTATGTTATTTTCGATGTGGGAGCGATGTTTATCAATCCGGACTATGAGCTTGAAATGGAACGCCATATTCGCATTAAGATTCTAAGTGAAGAGGGAAAATCCTGGGCCGACGTCTCCATCCCCTTTTATCATAAGGATCTGATCAGTAATATTGAAGCGGCCTCCTATACGCCCGAGGGCGAGGAATTTGAGCTGGACCCGGACAACATTTATGAAGAAGGAAGTAAAAACTGGCGCAAAAAGGTTTTTGCCATCCCGGGCGTGGAAACGGGTTCGGTTATTGAATATAAATACAGGCTGACATCAAAGTATATCGGCGCGCTGGAACCGTGGTTTTTCCAGAGTTCCATTTTCACCAAATACAGCGCCGTCAGCTTTTACCTGCCAAAGTATTTTACTTTTACCGCCAACTCCAACGTAATTAACCTGAAGAACAGTAAGGCCAAGGTGTTGAACAGATACAATCCGCAAGATACAAAACATACCCGTTACACCTGGGAGATGAACGATCTGCCGGCCATAAGGAAAGAGCCCTTTATGTATAATCAGCAAGATTACTACGCCAAGCTCTTTTTTCAGATTCAAACCTATAAAAGCCCCTACACTTTTCTGAATTTTGCCAAAACCTGGAAAGATGTTACGAAACAGATCATTAAATCGCTGAGGAGCAAGCTGGATGATGAGGATACCCGCGAGACGGTTGAAAAAGTAACGGCCAACGCCGCTACCGACCTGGAAAAAGCCCGGGCGCTATACTTCTTTGTACTCCGGGATATCCATATCAGGGACTATGTTCACTGGAACGCTTCCAAGCTCCTCTCTCCCATGGAAGTGCTGGAGAAAAAAGAAGGCTCGCGCAATGAAAAAAATCTGTTACTTATCAACCTGTTGCGCCGGGCCGGAATTACGGCAGACCCCTTTTTGATCAGTTCCCGCTCCCATGGCAGGCCATCCGGTAACTGGATTTCAACCCAGCAGTTCGATTATTTAATTGTCGCAACGACGATTAAGGGTAAGCTTTACTATCTGGATTCCGGCACAAGGGGAAACCCCTTTGGTGGCATCCCCTATTTTCTCTATACCGGCCAGGGGCTTCAGGTTTCAAAAAACGGAAAGTTGCTCGCCGCTTTCAATAAATACAAACCTCGGCGTCAGAAAAACAGCATCGTCATAGATTCGCACGGCCGGTTAAACGATGAGAGCGGAATATCCGTCCGTACGGAGGCCACCTACAACGGACAGGATGCCTTTCGCATGCGCAACAAGCTTTTTAAGGCCAAATCCGAGAAGGATTTTATAGAGAACTTTGTTCAGGAAAAATACGACCAGGCTGTTATTGACACCTTTTCCATTCAAAACCGGGATGATCTGGAAAAGCCCCTCATCCTGACCGTTGAGTTTTCTTTAGAGGACTATGTGGAAAACAGCGGCGCCCTCTCTTTTATTGAACCGGTCTTTCTTTCCGGAACAACCAAGAATCCCTTTTTATCGGAAAAAAGAACATTTCCCGTGGACTTTTACTACGGCACAAAGACAAAAGAGAGCTTTGTCCTGCTCCTGCCCGCGGGGCTTAAGGCCGATGAGTTGCCGGAACGTGTATCCGCCAGACTCAAAGGATTTCTCTATTCCCGTACCGTTTCCCTGTTGGAAAACAATAAAATTGAATTCCGGCGATCGCTGCTGCGCAAGAACACACACTTCATCCCGGAGGTTTATCCCAAATTGCGCCGGGTCTATAACACCATGTTGGAAGGCGACCATACACAGGTCGTTCTGCAACAATAGGGCTGCGGCATGAGAAGTTTAATCATCCTTATGCTGTTTTTGGCCGCGGGCCGGGGACAAAGCTTTCAAAAAATATTTGTTACATCATTAACGGATACCCTGGCCACGGATTACACGGCAGCCTATCTTTTAAGTGAAAAAACCGTCGATATAACAGATGGGGAAGAGATTAAGGAGAGTGGACGTTACATTCTCCGCATCAATAACAGTAAGGGCAAAAAGTACAGCTATATTAATTTCCGGGAGTCCGAGTTTGTTGATATCGAATCGATCGAAATTGACGTTTACGATTCCCAGGGCCAAAAAACCCGGCATCTGGATAGGGATGACGCGGAAGAAAGCGCTCTTTCTCCCGGTTATGTATTGTATGACAACAATCGCTATCTCAGTTACAGGATAGAAGAAGCCCGCTTTCCCTGGTACATCGACGTGCGTTATGTCAAGAAGATAAAAAGTCACTTTTTCTGGCCGGACTGGTATCCCCAGTCGCGCATTCCAGTGTTGTCATCTTCATATACTTTAATCAACAAGAAAGACATTCCCTATAAAACCAAAACCATTGGCAACATTCCTTCCGCGCAAGAGACCACCAACGGTAAAAAGCGACTTAAATGGTCGCTGAAGCGGGTAGAACCCCTGGATAGCGAGGACTTTATGGCGCCGGAAAATAAAGTGCAAACGGCGCTCCTGTTTCAGCCGCACACCTTTGAAATGGAAAATGTCAGCGGCAACTTTGAATCCTGGAACGATGTGGCCGCCTGGTACCGCGGCCTGGCTTCCTCCCAATACAACCTCACACCGGAGATGAAGCGCCATATACGCTCCCTGGTAAGCGGCATTGATGACGACAAGGAGAAAATCCGGGTATTATACCGGTATCTTCAGGAAAATACACGCTATGTAGCCATACAGCTCGGCATCGGCGGTTGGAAGCCCTATTCGGCAAGGGAAGTCTATGAGAACAAGTACGGGGACTGTAAGGATCTTTCCACCATGATGGTTTCCATGTTGGAGGCGGTCGGCATTCCCGCTTACCCCGCGTTGATCCTTACCCGGGACAAAGGCCGGCTCCGACCGGACTTTCCATCCAGCCAGTTTAACCATTGCATCGCCTTTGTTCCCCTACAAAGCGACACTTTATGGCTGGAATGCACCAGCGATGTTACCCGCCTGGGACATATTCCCTATTGGTTGCAGGACACCTACGCCCTGGTGGTGCGGGAGGATCGGGGCGAACTGATCTACCTGCCCCTCAACCCGGCCGGGAAGAATGAACTGCTAACGGAAACCAGGGCTGTAATCCTTTCCAACGGCTCCATTCGCTTTTCCACGGAACTTATTTTTAGCGGCGATACCCGTCTGAGTGTGATCGATCGCCTTAAATACTATAAGGATCAGGAAAAGATATCTTTTTATAAAAGACTGATCAGCAGAACGGGTTCGGTAAATCTGGCATCACACAGTTGGAGTGATAGCGGCGCCACGGTGAGGATTAAACTTCGCGGCACGTTGGTAAAGGTCGCGCGTAAAAGCGGCAGACGACTCTTTTTTCAACCTTCCCTGTTCAGCACATTAAGTAATTATAACCTCCCGGATGAGGACGAACAGGAACGGGACTATCCCCTGTTTTTTGACTATGCCTACAGCCGGAGCGACCATATTGAGTTTACCCTGCCCAGAGGCTATAAAGTTGAGGCCGGCATCGGGGGAATGGCGATCGACACAGACTTTGCCCAATACCAGGTCGACTTTAGTCTGTCCGCGGACGTTCTTGACTTTAAGCGTTTATTTATTCGTAAGAAAGCGCGTATCCCGTTGGAAGAATACGGCGCGTACCGGAAGTTCCTGAAAAAGGCCATAAAACAGGATAAGATGAAGCTGGTGCTGAAAAAATAAAACCGGATTCCGCAATAAATCACATTTTGTGGCCGGAAAAAAATAGTCCTTTGCCGTGCCCGCTAACTCTTGAATTGGCGGGCGTAAAAAAGTAACCTTATTTTATCCCAAACCTTAGCAGAAAACAAAGCCCTAAAAAAGAAAAAGCTTATTACCTTATTCCCCTCCCATTGACGAAAAAAATAAGCTAATAAGCTCCAAGGGTGTTCCTATTCCCTTTTTCTACTAAGGTTTACTCAGGGGAATAAGGTCTTTCATTGAAGCCGATCAACAAGTTTGGCGGCTTCGCTGTTACACCTGAATTCAATAACCTTTATACCCACTTTATTTTCCTAACCTTAGTAGAAAACAATGCCCTAAAAAAGAAAAAGCTTATTACCTTATTCCCCTCCCATTGACGAAAAAAATAAGCTAATAAGCTCCCAAGGGTGTTACTATCCCCTTTTTCTACTAAGGTTTACTTAGGGCCTCCTTAAAAAGTCCTATCTTATTATAAATATTGGAATTAAATGCTATAAAAT
>WGCN01000168.1 GCA_015493745.1 Calditrichales bacterium | reverse complement strand
CCCGATGAAACGTTAAACCGTCATAAAAGCCGTGTTTTACCAGATTGACAAAGTTAGCCACGGTATATGGCGCCTTGTCCGCAAACAAACGGACATGTATTTCGCCCTTACTTGTCTTAAATACAGCCTGCAATTCAGACATAATTCCCCTCCAAAATTAACGGTTGACTTCCCGGTCAACCGTTAATTTACAAAACATATGAATAGATATAAATTAATTGAAGTAAAAAATCAGGAAGCAAACGCCGCCGCGTGCCAGCTTTCGGAAAAGGGACGTTCAAAGCCCCCCGCCCGCAATTGCCCCAGGGTTGTGCAGGTAAAATCCAATACTTTTGTATCATCCGTGATTTCACCGGCGGCCACCAGAACCTGAAACTCCGGACGGGATACCGCCTCGATGCCGCGCTTGCTACGGAAAAATACCAGGTTTTGGTTAAGGGCGTTCCAGCCATGGGTCATATTTATCTCCTTAAAAACAGCCACACTACTGTCTATGGAGCAGCCGGATACGTCGTCATCGGTTACCAACAGGGCAATCTGGTTCTCAAGGATGATAAAATCACCCTTAACCGGCTTGCCGTGTACCTGCCAGTTTTCCACAAAACGGCGCAGGGCCTCTTCCACCACATCCCTTTGGGCGGGCGTCAGACGTACCTCAAAACCATAGGCCCATAAACGGGCCCGGTCGCTAAAATTTTCAAACATGTTCATCCCTACTTACAATGTTGTTCAAAGGCTTCGATCAGATTGCCTGCAATCTGTTCCGCGGAATAGCCCTCGATAGCCATGCGCGGCACATGATGCACCAGTTGGCCGTCCTTGAACAAAGCCATGGAAGGCGATGATGGGGGATAACCCAGGATATAGGAACGGGCTTTTTCGGTAGCCTCGCGATCCACGCCGGCAAATACCGTGACCAGCTTATCGGGGCGAATGTTATGCGCCACGGCCAGGTTGACGGCCGGACGCGCGCTGCCCGCGGCACAACCGCACACGGAGTTAACCACCAGCAATACCGTGCCTTGCATGTTTTGCATGGCCTCTTCCACCTGTTCGGCGGTGCGCCACTCTTCAAAGCCTATGCGGGTCAGCTCCTCGCGCATGGGGGCCACCATCTCCTCCGGATACATCGATTGCATTTGAAACATAAAGGTCTCCTCTTTTTTATTACAGTTTTTAATTTTACGGATTTTTATGACCCACATCTTAAACGATGTTTGCCATGCTTTTCTTCCCTGAATCTTAATTTTTTGGAAAAGTCAAAAGCAGGGGCTCAAGATAGCAAAAAAGTGCCCGGCAAACCAGATATAAACCAAAAACAATACACTGCTTAATTTGGGGGTATTCTAAATTGATTCTCATGGCAAGCCCGGTTAATTTTAGCCGGACAGCCATAACATTTGGATTCACTTATGATGCATCGGTTACATTCCCTATCCATTCTTTTTTTATCAGTGCTTGCTTTGTCAACCACGGCGCACGCTCAAAACAATCGAGGGGTTATTCAGTGGAGTGCCACAGACAGCTCCGCCGCCAACCTGCATGTCTATCTGGTAACCTTCAGTCCCGGTAATGAGCTGACCGACTGGTTCGGCCACACGGCCATTGTGGTGCGGGATTCCGTAAAGAAAATCAGTAAACTGTATAATTTCGGACTTTTTTCCTTTAGTGAAGGTTTTATAAAAAACTTTATATTCGGCCGTTTGATTTTCTGGAAAGGCCGGCATGATCTGGCCTCCACCCTCAAATACTATAAATCCGAGCGCCGCTCCATTTATTTTCACGAACTCAACCTGGAAGCGCACGGCAAGCTGCAACTGGCCCGGGCCCTGGAACGGGAAGTGCTGCCCGAAAACCGGCAATACCTGTACGACCATTACCGTGACAACTGCGCCACCCGCCTAAGGGATCTGATTGACCGGGCCACCCATGGCCAGCTTAGGGAGGCCACGCAAATAAGCGACGGCCGCAGCTATCGCGACCTGACCATGCAATACACCGACAGCCATCCGCTGATGCAATGGCTGCTTCTTTTTTTAATGAATGATACCATCGATCAACCGCTCACCCACTGGCAGGAGATGTTTTTACCCGACTACCTGGCCCGTTATGTGGAGGAAACCCGCTATACGGACAGCCGGGGCCATACCATTCCCCTGGTACGTAAAAGCTGGAGCGAATACGATGCCGGTCGCCCGGCCCCACCGGCGGCGGATGACATAAGCCGCTATCCCTTTTGGCCCCTGGGTCTGGGTCTGCTGTGGGCGGCGCTGATTATCCTGCCCGCTCTGGCTGCCCGCCGCTCACGCCCGGCTTTGCGGCTAACGGGCCTGCTGCTGTTTATCGGTCCGCTCGTTATGGGTCTGATCGGTACCATTCTCTTTTTCATGGCCTTCTTCACCGACCATACCGTAACCTGGCACAACGAGAACCTGTTACTCCTTCATCCCCTGACGCTGCTTACCTCCTTTTTGGCCCTGGGATGTTTTTTGAAAAACCGGCAGGCCCCCTGTTGGAAAAAACTGGAAATGTTCTGGCTGGTACAGTCGATCCTTGCCCTGTTGCTGTTGGTAGCCAAGATTTTTCCCATGTTTGACCAGCAAAATTATATGGCTTTGGCCTTTTGTTTACCCTTTATTTGGGGTAACTTTATCGCTTTAAAACTTATCAACCGTTCATAGGAGGCCTGGGGTGAAGTTCATTCCCTTTGTTCTGATTTTATGGTTTTTCTATTCCTGCACCGAAAACGCCCCGGCGCCACAGAATAGCGGTATCCGGGTACAAACATTGACCCTCAGCGGTCCGGCGGCGGATAATCTGGCCGAGCTCTCATCCTTGTGCTGGGCGGGAGACACCCTGATCCTGATGCCGGAAAATCCCGAAACCTACTCGGCAGACCACTTCTACTTTCTGCGGAAGGAAGAACTCCGCGCCGGCCAACCCCTTTCCCCGGGGCTCCTGGCCATGAACCTGGACTGGATAGGCAACATCGGCGGTTATGAAGGTTTCGAAGCTCTGCTGGCCGAGGGCAACACCCTCTATGCCCTGCTGGAGGCCAGGGAGGATGGCAGGATGAAGAGCTGGATAATCAAGGGCCGTTTCAGCACACCACGGGGGAGTATCCTCTGGGATGGAAACTCTCTGCGGCGGGTACCCGTGCCGGACAGCCTGCGCAATCTTTCCGCGGAGGCGCTGACCCTGTTCCGCGATACCCTCTATGTTTTTGCCGAGGCCAACGGCCGGAATGTCAACCGGCGTCCCGAAGCCTGGCTTTTTGACATGGATTTAAAATTTCTCGGAACGAAACCCTTTCCGGCCATTGAATACCGCGTGACCGACGCGACACGCTGCGACGCCCGGGGGTATTTCTGGATCATGAACTATTTTTTTCCCGGCGAACAGCGCCTGGTGCGACCGGCGGAAGAGAATCTGATTCCCGCGCAATCGCCCTCCCCCGGCCGAGCGGTGGAAAGAATGATTTATATGCGGATAACCGCGGACAGTATTATTATTGCCGATAAGCATACCTTTTCCCTGCCGGTAACCTCCGCCAAGGGGCGCAACTGGGAAGGGCTGGCCCTGACGGGTGATCGGCGCTTTATTGCCGTTACCGATCAGTTTCCGCGTACCCTGCTGGCATTGATCTATGAAAACAAACAACCATCCGCCGGGGAGTAGCTTATGGCCATTCTTTTCAAAGCCACCAAAAAACTGGAAAACCAGATCGATCTTTTTTTGGATACCGTCAGCGAAGGCAATCTGGTCTTTCAAAAAGGGCTGGGAGCCTATCTGGCCCGCCGGGAGGAGTCCTTTGCCCATAGTGTCGCTCAGCTCAACGAACTGGAGTCCCGGGCGGACAGGCTGCGCCGGGATATTGAAAGCGCCCTGTATGAACAATCGCTGATCCCCGAACAGCGCGGCGATGTAATGAAACTGCTGGAAACCAGCGACGACATCATCGACACGGCCAAGGAAACGCTGCTGCAACTGGATATACAACACCCCGTTTTTCCGGAGGAGTTATCCGGCAACATGCTGGAACTGTGCAGCAATGTGGTACAGGCCTCGGAAGCGCTGATCCGGGCCACGCGCGCCTTCTTCCGCAATATCAGCGCCGTGAAGGATCATCTGCACAAGGTCTATTTTTACGAAAACGAGGCGGACAACACCGGACGCCTGCTGTTGCGCGCCATTTATGACGGTTCGGCCTCCCTGGCCGAGAAAAACCACTGGCGCTACTTTATCAGCAATATCGACAAGCTGGCCGACAAGGCGGAAGCGGTGGCCGATCTGCTGGGCATCTACACCATTAAGCGTACCCTGTAACAGCCATGATACTCTTCTTTCTTTCCAGCGGACTTTTTCTGGGCTGGTCACTGGGGGCCAACGACGCGGCCAATATTTTCGGCACCGCCGTGGGCAGCCGCATGATCCGTTTTCGCACGGCGGCCATCCTTGCCGGTATTTTTGTTACCATCGGCGCGGTGGTCAGCGGGGCCGGCGCCAGCGACACTCTGGGGCAACTGGGCTCGGTCAATGCCTTTGGCGGCGCCTTTACCGTGGCCTTTTCCGCCGGACTTACCGTTACCTGGATGACCCGTCTGAAGCTGCCTGTTTCCACCTCCCAGGCCATAGTCGGCGGTATCATCGGCTGGAACCTGTTTGCCGGCGCCGACACGGACTGGGCCGTGTTGCAGAATATTGTCATGAGCTGGATCGGTTCACCGGTGATTGCCGCCTTCTTTTCCGCGCTCATCTTTCTTCTCTTCCGTATCTATCTGAAACGGGTAAACCTGCATCTGCTGCATGTGGATATGCATACGCGCATCGGTCTGATTCTGGTGGGTATTTTCGGCGCTTACAGTCTGGGGGCCAACAACATCGCCAATGTGATGGGCGTCTTTGTATCGGTCTCTCCCATCCATGCCCATGATTTCGGTCTGCTAACATTGAGCGGCAAGGAGATACTGTTCCTGGTGGGCGGCCTGGCCATAGCCTTTGGCATCATCAGCTATTCCCACCGGGTGATGGAAACCGTGGGCGGCAGCCTGCTTAAGCTCACGCCCACCGCCGCCTTTGTGGTGGTATTGTCGGAAGCGCTTGTGTTGTTTTTATTTTCCTCGGTCAGCCTGAAGCAATGGCTCATGGCCCATGGCCTGCCCAGCCTCCCCCTGGTGCCCGTTTCCAGCTCGCAACTGGTTGTGGGGGCCATTCTCGGCATCGGACTGGTAAAGGGGGGACATGGTATCCGCTGGCGGGTATTGGGCGAAATCGCCCTGGGCTGGCTGGCCACCCCCCTGGCCGCGGCACTACTCAGCTTTATCCTGTTATTTGTTATGCAGAATCTTTTTAAGGTGGTCGTGGCTCAATAGGGCCGGGCCTGCCCTCCCGCGCCTCTGGCGGGGGTGAGATGGGCAAGACTGCCTCTGGCGGGGTGAGGTGCCAAAAGAACCAAAAGCATTGGCGGAATTTTATCTCATTACCATAACGTCATTCACTGCCAACCGCTCACCCGAAAATTCCGCTTTTTTTTCCGTGGGCAGTGATTGCTCTTAAAATATACTCACACAAAGCCACAAAGCCTTGCACTCCTCTCTCTTCGAAGAGGAGAGGGGCTGGGCCTGCCCGCCTCTGGCGGGGGTGAGGTGGGCAAGACTGCCTCTGGCGGGGTGAGGTCTATAAAAACACAGCCGCGTTCGGCTCCTTTTTACCCGTTTAGTCCTTTCAGAGCCAAACGGTGCTTTTTCGTTTACACAAAAAGTCTATACCTCCAAGAATGACAAAAGCTGTAGTCTCTATACTATTGATGCAATGATTAATAACGTAAAACTCAAAAGTTTAAACGCATAAAAAAGCCACTCATTGGGTGGCTTTTCTTCTTATTAGATTTTCAAAAGTTTATTCTAACTCAAAGACTTCTTTGAACTGCGATAAAGTATTTCCCTCTCTATCTTTTACGAAAATTTTAACCTCTTTAAGTAGACCACTTTCATACTTATAGTTTCTACTCAAAGTAAGGTTTTCATACATAAATGAATCAGATTTAATCATGTTGTCTTCAATTTTAAAAGAAAAGGCTTGCAAAAGCCCATCATTAGGGATGCCATATTGAGTAAATAATGAGGGTATAATTCCACCTTTAAACTGATATCTCTTCTCATGCTTTTCTGGTTTTTTTGACAGTAAGAACTCTAAGTTTGCTAAATACTCCCTTGATAAACCATACTTATCCTTAATTTCATTGAAAAGTACATTTGTTTGGTTGCAGTCCACATTTAATAATACATAGCTCTTTATAATTCTATTTTCTATGTCATATACAGGTTGAAAAGATTTGACACAATGCATTCCATTATCATTTTGATAAGCAATAGAGTCAATAATTTGCCAACCATTAAAGGAGTAATTGACCTTATAGTTCAAAACTTGATTCACAAAAGATAACTTCTGACAAGTGTAATTTTTACTTGGAAAGCTCTCCGTTGATTCAGAAAGACACTTTTTCAGAACAATCGCTTTCTCTTGAGAACACCCAATGTGAGCCACAGCGACAAGGAGATATGTAAATACTAATTTGAATTTCATATCACTTTACTTAAGCCTCCAAAAAATTGTCTCACCGTACACCGCAGTTGATTGAAGTCGTATCATTCCTTTATTTTGATAATTACCAAAGTTTGCAGGTGCTGCTTTTTGTTGTGGCGCAACAAAGGAAGAACCAACATTTGCTTCCCAAGTCTTAAAATGAGAATCAGAAATACTCCATCCCATTGTATTCATATGAAGTTCGAAACTTTTCTTACCATATTTTACACTTCTATTATTATTGCTTGCAGGGAATAACGCTTGTTCTCTGCCATCCCACATTGTTGCCCCATAGCTATAATCAAAACCTCCTGTTAGGGCATTAATAACTGCGGCATTAGCTGTAGTCTTAAACTTACTAGAGTTTATTTGTAAAGGAGTCAGAGCCAAGTATTCTTTTGCCTTAGAAGAATTAGCACCAAATGCTAAACTGTTTTTTTGATGAACAGAAGCAATAGCAAACATTTCCTTTTTCAAATCCCCTGTTACAGTATTTAATTTATAGGCAGAACTTTCACCATAAACAGTTGAAGCTTGTCTTCTAAATTCAGTATGTGTAATACCTAAGTCTGTAGAGCCTTCTGCACTTGTTACAACACCTTTATCATTTTTGCTAACACTACTCGCAGTATAAACCTTATCATCGTCAATTCCGTCATTCCCAAAATAATTTCCGTCCATACCGTAATAGTCACCATCAAGAGCTCCAGTAGGGTCGGTTCTCATAATAGGATTATTTTGAACAAAATTGTACGGTGATACCCATTCTCTAAGGTGTGCCAGCGGGTCCACGCTCCCCCAGCGACCAATCGCCGGGTCATAGTACCTTGCCCCAAAGTAGTACCAGTCCAACCCCCCTTCTTCGTCCAGTTCCTTTCCGCTAAACTTATATTGGTTGCCGGTCATGGCAATATTATAACTTCTGCCGGGCATTTGCCCCGAGGCCTCGGGGTCTCCACTACGCTCCGACAACCCAAAGGGATAATAATCGTCCGAAGTAAGCACGTTTCCGTTTCCGTCCAGGGTAACCCTTATGTTACCCAGATGGTCTTTCAGATAATAGGCTTCATTGATCTGGGTATAGGTGACGGTCAGTTTGGGCCAGCGGTTAGCGTCGTTGTGCTGGGTGCTGGCATAACGCACGCTGCGGTATTTGTGCTCGTTTTACAGGATCAGCGCAAAACCATGGTTGTCCTCTTCCATGTTTAAGATGTCTTGTAT
>WGCN01000167.1 GCA_015493745.1 Calditrichales bacterium | reverse complement strand
TTACTATGTAAAATATTGCCTTTTAAATCAAAAACTTCGTATTTATATAAATTATCTTTTTTTATTTCCGTACCAACAAAAATCATATTATCATTATTGAAAAGAACTACTAATGGAGTAAATGAGTTTTTATATTTTTTAAAAATTTTTTTTCTTTCTGCCATATTTTTATTTTCCAATATATGTATACTTGGGATATCAGATGAAGGGGGGTTAAAATATTCAGGCTGATTACCAATTTTCTTAATAAAATCACCGTTTAAGTTAAATACATCAACACCATATGTTGCCGATTGTATTGCATACAACTTATCATTAACTATAATAAAATTAGATAGTATATTATAGGAAATAATACGTCCTTGGACCTCTCTTTTTAACGGATAAAAAGTTTTTAAAAACATACCTTTATCATCATAAATAGCGATTAAGTCTCCTGTCCCAGGTTGTTCAAAATTTTCTTTAAAAACTGACATAAATAATTTACCACCATGTGCCTTTATTTTAAATGGTTGAGTATGCGTTAGCAAAATAAAGAAAGATGAAATATATTTCATATAAGGTGTTTTGTAATATTGAACCTTACGTAGCTGAGGATCAGCAACAATCAAGGTATCCCCCATGAGAGATAAACAATCCGGTAGTAGTATTTCACCCGGCCCTTGTCCTTTACTGATTGCAATTTCATTAATGTTACCATTCATATCAAAACCTAATAGTTGCTTAGTATATATATCTGCAAAGTAATTTTGACCATTTTTATCCGTTACCCACCATTGAAAACTTATAGGAGGGATACCACCTATTATTGTATCACCGCTCTTCAAAGTAATTGTTTTTTCCACTTGAAAAATATTTTCAAATGTTATGGCTTTAACCGAAACATAGCTTATTATTAAAAGAAAAAATAGATTTCTCAACATTTTATTCTCCAGAAAAAAATAAGCCACCCCAATGCATGAAGCGGCTTATATAATTTTAATACTACCAATCAATACAATAACAATCACCATATAAAACAGGACATGAACATCTTTCAGGTAATTGTGCACCTGCTTTATATATAGGACCAACTGCTATATTAGAATATGAGAATGAAAGCATTATTGTTAACAGTAGTAAAAAAATTGTTAATATGTGACTTTTTTTTGACATGATTAGTTCCTTTTTATTTAATCTGTATGGATGGCACACATACAGTCTCCTTGTATAATAGGGCAATGGCAAATAAAAGTACCTTCTTGAAAGTTGCCTGCCATATAAACCACCTTCTCTCGGGCACTAGCTTCTTTTGTCAAAAACAAACCACCATTTAACAAAGTAATTACAAATAGTGCTACATATAACTTTCTCATTTTTTTCCCCTTTTACTATATTAAAATTAGTAACACAAAAATCATTAGCTATCCAAACCAGTCGTCCCAAAAATAAAAACAACGGGCCGCGCAGGCGGCGTAAGAAAAAACTTTTAAAAGGGGGAATTTACGAGGTAACGTGAACGCGGCGACCGGCGGAAAGCCAGGCGTGTAAGCGTGTAAGCGTGTAAGCGTGTAAGCGTGTAAGCGTGTAAGCGAAATGTAACAGTCGTTTCATATCCGGTTCAACCTTTGCACGTCAGGAAAGGGTTTATGCTTGCGTAATGTTCAGGATTATAAAATAAATCCCTTCTTTTGTCAAGTCTTTTTTTGGGTACGTTGGGGATTTTTCCTTAGATATATGGAAAGATTAATATTTTCTCTATTTTGCTGCTTACTCTTTCCCAAAAAAGGTCTTCGATTATCGATAATCCATGTCTTATTTTTAACTATATTCAGCCGCTCGCCGATAAGGTTTCACATTCTAAACTGAACACGGAAAACCATGAAAATTGAAATTATCTCCAGCGAAAAAGATTTTACCGCCCTGCAACAGGACTGGAACGCCCTGGAAAAAGCGTCCGCGGATAAAAGCATTTTCCTCACCTGGGACTGGATGCACACCTGGTGGGACGCCTATAAAGAAAAGCTAAACGACCCCAGGCTGCACATTGTTACTTTTTATAGGCAGGATAAGCTTGCCGCCATTCTGCCCCTTTTTTCCCATAATAAAAAGGAGAGCTTCGGTCCCTTGCGCTGCCTGCAATTTTTAGGCACCGAATTTGAGTCTTCCGACTATCTCGATATTATCGGCGCGGCGGATGTTGACAACGCCGAACTAGTACAGGCCTTAAAAACGCAAATGTTTCAGCAACTGCTGGCTTCGGCCGATATGCTCATTGTGTCCAATGCCTTTGCCGAAGCGCGTATTGCCTCCCTTTTTGCCACGATTCTTGCCAACCGCCCGGCGGAGAGCAGACGCACTTCCGTTTGCCCCTATCTGCCCTTGCCGGAAAGCGAGGAGATTTTATTCAAACAGCTTTCCAAAAACATGAAATCCACCCTGCGCCGCACCCGCAATAAAATCAATAAAGACCCCGATTTCTCCATCGGATTGGTGGAACGTTCCGGGGACATTCCCGAAGCGATTGAAGGGCTGTTCCGGCTGCACGCCATGCGCTTTGACGACAAGAACCAGGCCACAAAGTTCGTCGCCGGTCAGCGGGGGGATTTCCATAAACGTATCGCCGCCCGGTGGCTGGAGCAGGAACGGCTGCGCTTTTACACCGTCACCCACCGGCAAAAGGCCATCGGTTTTTTATATTGCTACTACTACAATCATAAAATTTTATATATGCAGGCCGGCTTTCATCCGGAGTACGGCAAGTACGGACTGGGCAATCAACTGATGCTGCGGGCCATGAACGACGGCATGAACTCCGGCGCCGATGAGTTTGATTTTATGCGCGGCAATGAGCCCTATAAGTATAAATGGACCTCCCTGTTTCGTGAGCTGTATACCACGCGTTATGCGTTAAACGGACGAGCCGCCCGCCATATCCGTCTGCAAGCCGCCCTGGGAAAAGCAAAAGCCCTCGTCAAAAAACTGATCCGTAAGCGATGAAATTTTGCGCCTGTATCCCGGCTTTCATGCCGCGCCTCAGCTATTTTTTACCCCTGCTGCACAGCGACCGGGCCTTGTTTGCCGATCATTTACAATTTACCAAACGCAGTCCCGCTCAGCGGGTGGTGTTTGACGACGGAGACCGGCTCTCCATCCCCTTGCGGCACCGGGGCAAGCCCGTTCCCCTGTTTGATAAACGGCTTACGGAAGACGACCACTGGAAGCAGCAACATCTTACTTTTTTAAAGCATCGCTATCACGACTACCCCTACTTTGAAGACCTCTTTTTTGAACTGGAAAATATTTACGCCCGGGCGGATGAGAGCCTAAGCGGTTTTCTTTTTCAATTCTGGCAATTTTACCGGCGGCGTCTGAAAATCAGCGTTCCCTGCCAGCGGGCCTCGGATATCAGCAAAAAAGGTGTTCAGGATTTCAACACCCGCTATTTTTCACAAAACAGTTTTAGCGGATACGTCTATGATCCCCGCCATCTCCCCCTGGCGCCCGACTTCCGCGGCTTGTTGCATGAAAAGCATATCCGGCCGCTGTCCCTGAGCTGTTCCCTGCCCGGCGATCCCGTTGTCACCGGTTTTATTTTTAAACACGGTCCGGAGGCCCCCTTTTTGCTGCGCCACTGGTCACGGAATTGCACCCTTTCCGACAATTGAGTAACTTTTGCCTTTTTCACAAGGATCACCGTTTATGCCGGTTTATGATTACATTCGCCAGCGCCTGAAAGAACAAACCGCTTTACTGACCATCCTCATCGATCCCGGTAAAACCGACGGAGAAACCCTGCGGCGGATGGCCGGTCACTCCCGGGAACTGGGCATCGATCTTTTTCTGGTGGGCGGCAGTCTGCTCTCTGCGGATATGATGGACAACACCCTGTCCCTCCTCAAACAATCCGGCGACACACCGGTGGTTATTTTCCCCGGCGGCGCGCAACAACTCAGCGCCCGGGCCGACGCCCTGCTTTTTCTTTCCCTGCTCAGCGGCCGCAATCCGGAGTTTCTTATCGGGCAACAGGTGATATCCGCCCCGCTGATTCATCAAATGGGGCTGGAGGCACTGTCCACGGCCTATCTTTTGGTGGAGTCCGGGCGCACCACCTCGGTGGAATTTATGAGCGGCAGCAAACCCCTGCCCGGTCATAAGCCGGACATTGCCGTGGCTCATGCCCTCGCCGCCCGCTATCTGGGCTTTAAGATGATCTATCTGGAGGCGGGCAGCGGCGCCGAGCGGCCGGTGCCGGACATGCTGATTTCCGCCGTGAAAAAGCATATCGACATACCTTTGATCGTAGGCGGCGGGCTGCGCAGCGCCGCTGATGTACAGGCCAAGGTTAAGGCCGGCGCGGATATCATCGTCATCGGTACCCATTTTGAACACAACGATCCCTTTGATCAGATTTTACAATTTTCACAACATACGCGGAGCCCCAAATAACCACCATGTCCAACGCTTTTGAAAAGAACCTAGACGGCCACATCGCTGTAATCAGCGGAATAAAAAATCTGCAACCGGAAATCGACAATCTGCTGGAAGCCCTGAGTACGGCCGTCCGTTCCGGGCATAAAATTCTTTTGGCCGGTAACGGCGGCAGCGCCGCCGACGCCCAGCACATCGCCACCGAACTGATCATCCGTCTGAGCAAGGATGTGCAACGCCCGGCCATCCCCGCCATTGCCCTGACCACCGACAGCTCCATCCTGACCGCCGGCGGAAACGATATCGGTTTTGACAATGTCTTTGCCCGTCAGGTGGAAGGCCTGGGTCGGAAAGGCGACCTGCTATGGCTGATCAGCACCAGCGGTAACTCCCCCAATCTGATTAAGGCTGCCCGGAAAGGACGCGCGCAGGGCTGCACCATTGCCGGACTTTTGGGAAGGGATGGCGGGCCGCTTTTGGATTTATGCGACCATGCCATCATTGCTCCCTCCGACAACACCCAATATATTCAGGAAGCGCATATGGTTATTTATCATTATCTGTGCGAGCAGCTTGAAAGGACTATTTACCCGGGTAAATAGCAATGATTACCTTGATTACGACACAGCGGATTCTTCCCGGTAAAGCGATAGAAACAGGAAAACAAAACATCCCGCAGCGGCCGGGTTTTTGACAAAACCGGGGAAGGCACTAACCGCTTTCCCTGGTTTCCAATCAAAGAATTCACCGTATTTATAATTGAAGTAATCCCTTTTTTCTCCGAAACACTACACTAAAAGAAAAATACTTAAAAGGAGTTTTAAATGAGTGACCGTTATCTAGTGACCGGCGGGGCCGGGTTTATTGGTTCGAACCTGGTTGAACGTCTTGTTGAAAATGGTGAAAATGTCCGCGTCATCGACAACCTGTCTACCGGAAAAATTGAAAATCTTGAACCGTTTATGGATCGCATTGAGTTCATAAACGGCGATATCCGTTATTTGAACACCGTTATGGAAGCCATGAAGGATGTGGATTATGTGCTGCACCAGGCGGCGCTGCCTTCCGTCCCCCGGTCAGTGGAAACCCCGCTGGAGAGTAACGATGTTAATACCAACGGCACGCTGAACCTTCTTTATGCCGCCAAGGAGGCGGGAGTAAGGCGCTTTGTAATGGCGGCCTCCTCCTCCGCTTACGGTGAATCGCCCACCTTGCCCAAGGTTGAAACCATGCCCACCTCGCCGCTTTCTCCCTATG
>WGCN01000166.1 GCA_015493745.1 Calditrichales bacterium | reverse complement strand
GCCTATGATAATACCAACCAAGAAGGCGCCTCCGAATTCCAGATCAAGATGCAGGTTCTTAAGCCCCTTAAAGACCATGGCCAGGGTCAATACCAGAAAGACCACAAAAACAATGAAGGGGGTAACCTTTTTCGCGGCCCGGATAGGATGGGGGTTTTTATAGATCAGATTGCGCAGGAGTGAAAAAATGGCAAAGGCAATGCTCCCGGAGAGCAGGGGGGAAACCACCCAGCTGGCAACAATGGAACCCACCTTGGCCCAGTCCGCCGCGTTTATGCCCCCGTAGGCAACGCCGAAACCAAGTACAGCGCCCACGATGGAATGGGTGGTGGAAACGGGCCAGCCATAATAAGAGGCGATCTGCAGCCAGATGGCTGCCGCCAGCAAGGCGCCGATCATACCAAAAACAAGATCCATTTCATGTCCGGCAAACATGCCGGGATTGATGATGCCTTTACGGATGGTTTGTGATACATGGCTGCCGGCCAGAAAGGCTCCGGCGAATTCCAGTACCGCGGCGATAATAACGGCTCTTTTTACCGTAAGAGCTCCGGATCCGACGGAGGTGCCCATGGCATTGGCCACATCGTTGGCGCCTATGCTCCAGGCCATATAAAATCCCGACAAGAGGGCTATAATAAGTAGTATTGTTGAATATTCCATATGAGTCTCTTAATCCTTAAGCGTTTTCAATTAGCATTGCTACACGATGTGCCAGCCTCTCGGCTATATTGCTCATGGAGGCCATATTCTGCATGACGTTCATCCATAAATGAAAACAGGTATAGTCGATTTCCTTTTCCATATTGTACAGTTTTTTGAGGATACTGTGCTGTAGCAGATCGGCTTCATGTTCCAAAACAGAAATGTTATAACTTTCCTGGATCACCTTTTTGGCTTCGGTGCCTGTAAATGAATATTTAATCAGCTCTTGCAAACCTAAAATAAGCTGATGACTGGCATGAACCGCTTCCAGGTTTTTGGCCAGAAAGGCGTTGAACTCCTTTTCGATGGCTTTCAGGGGTTTAACTTTTTTCAGGGTCAAAAGCACGGCAATGTCTTCCGCCTTGTCGGCAATGCCATCCTGCATGGAGAGAATCGTCAGCAAATCCACCCGGTTTATGGCCAGCAGCAGGCCCCGCGGTAAATTGTTACGGATATCGTTTTTGGTCATATCCGCCGAATGTTCCAGCTTGGATATCTCTTCGGCGATTTCGGTAACCTTGTCGAAGTCGTTTTGCCGGTGAGCTTCGAAAAGGTCGTTAAGCTTGTCAGCGCAGCGGGTCACCTTATCCATGTGTGTTTGCAGCAACCCGAAAGGGGATTTTGCAAAAAGACTTTCCAGAATACTCATTTTATTCTCACTCCTTAATCATAAATTTTAAAAGATACAAAACCGGATTTATTTTACAAAATATATTACACATGAAAGATTTAAGTCAGGACGCGAAATTATCCTCCAATTATGAGTATTGTGTTAGCTCCCGATGAGTAAATAATTAGAGGGGGTGGCGAATTTTTGTCCGGAGAGGTATGATTAAACGCATTCCGGTCGGTATATTGCTTGTGGTTATATTTCTATCTGAGGCGGGGCCGGGGCGGAACCATTACTAAAAAAATAAAAGAGAGAAATCCCAAAACATATTTTTTGTTGGTTGAATTGCATTTTTCCCTTACATTTTGCCATTAAAGCGACAGAGAATACCTTAATAAATCAGGGAGGCATCCGATGGCAGAAAAGAAGGCACTCGAAGGCGAAGTCTATTATCCATCCGCGGAAGTGGTTAAGCAGGCCAATGTTCCGGATTATGAGACACTGTATAAAAAATCCATTACAGACCGGGAAGGCTTTTGGGCCGAACAGGCCGAACAACTGGAATGGTATAAAAAATGGGACAAGGTGTTGGATGATTCCAACAAGCCGTTTTATAAATGGTTTACCGGCGCGCAAACCAATATCATTCTCAATGCCATCGACCGCCACCTGAAAACCTGGCGCCGTAACAAGCTGGCCCTGATTTGGGAAGGGGAACCCGGCGACGTGAAGACCTATTCCTATCATGCCCTTAATCGTGAGGTTTCCAAGTTTGGCAATGTTTTGAAAAGCATGGGGGTGCGCAAGGGCGATATTGTCACCATCTATATGCCGCAGGTTCCGGAGCTGGTGATCGCCATGCTGGCCTGCGCCAAGATCGGCGCCGCCCACAGCGTGGTGTATGGCGGTTTTAGTGTGGAAGCCCTGGCTGAGCGCATCGCCGATGCCGACAGCCGGGTATTGATTACCGCTGATGGCGGCTACCGGCGCGGCAAACCCACGGACTTAAAGTCCATCGCCAATGACGCCATGCGCCGTTCCCCGACCATCGAAGTATGCATTACCGTAAAACGTACCGGTGAAGAGTGCTATATGGAAAACGACCGTGATTTTTGGTGGCATGATCTGATGGCTCTGCCGGTGGCCAGCCCCGTTTGCGAAACGGAAAAGATGGATGCCGAGGATATGTTGTTTATCCTGTATACCTCGGGAACCACCGGGCGGCCTAAGGGACAGTTGCACACCCACGGCGGGTACAGTGTGTATACCGCCACCACCCATCGCATGGTTTTTGATATCAAGGAAGAAGACCGCTGGTGGTGCGCCGCCGATCCGGGTTGGATTACCGGACACAGTTACATTGTTTATGCTCCGCTGATCAACGGTGCCACGGTGATGATGTATGAAGGGGCGCCCAACCATCCCTATCCCAACCGCTGGTGGCAGATGATTGAAAAATACGGGATAACCATATTGTATACCTCGCCCACGGCCATTCGCGGCCTGATGCGTTTTGGCGATGCCTGGCCCGCCCGCCATGATTTGAGCACCCTGCGTTTGCTGGGCTCGGTAGGTGAACCGATCAATCCCGAGGCCTGGAAATGGTATTATAAGATTATCGGCGGGGAAAAGTGCCCCATCATGGATACCTGGTGGCAAACGGAAACCGGCGGGTTTATGATTACCCCCATACCGGTGCTGCCCTTAAAGCCCGGCTCGGCCACCAAGCCCTTTTTCGGCAATGAAGTGGCCGTGGTGGATGATGAAGGCAGGGAAGTGGCCGCCGGCGAAGAGGGCAAGCTGGTCATTAAAAACCCCTGGCCGGGCATGGCACGTACCATTTATAAGGATGAAGAGCGCTATGTGAATACCTATTGGAAGGATTATGCCGACAAGGGCTGGTACAAGGCGGGAGACTCCGCGCGCATTGACAAGGACGGTTATGTGTGGGTTATCGGCCGCATCGACGATGTGATCAAGGTGAGCGGCTATCGTCTGGGCACGGCGGAAATCGAAAGCGCCCTGGTCAGCCATCCGGCGGTTTCGGAAGCGGCGGCCATAGCCCTGCCCCATGAGTTGAAGGGCAACGCTATCCATACCTTTGTTATCCTCAAGACCGGGGTTTCCGGTTCCAAGGAGCTGGCCGAGGAGCTGCGCGACCATGTGGCCAGGGAGATGGGGCCCATCGCCAAGCCGGAAGCGGTGACCTTTGTGGACGGTCTGCCGAAAACCCGTAGCGGCAAGATTATGCGCCGGGTATTAAAAGCCCGTGCCCTGGGACAGGACGAAGGCGACCTGAGCACGCTGGAGGAATAGCCCGGCTATTTTTGGCATGGTGCAAGTTAAATATAAAAAGCCTGCTTTTCAGCAGGCTTTTTTGTTGATTCGAAAATAAAACACCGGCCGCGGAGATTCTTATTTTTCAAAAATCAGATCGGTCAGTTCCTCGACATCCTTTACAAATTTAAAGCTCATGTTTTTGATGTTCTGTTTGGGGATTTCCTCGAGGTCTTTTTTATTGCGGGCCGGCATAATCACCTCCCTGATTCCGGCGCGCTTGGCGGCCAGCACCTTTTCCTTGATGCCGCCCACGGGTAAAACGGAACCGCGCAGGGTAATTTCACCGGTCATGGCCAGTTCCTTTTTTATGGGCCGGTTGGTATAAAGCGACAGCAGGGCGCTGAACATGGTGATGCCCGCGCTGGGCCCGTCCTTGGGGACGGCGCCGGCCGGAACGTGAACATGGGTGTCATACTTCTCGTAAAAATCCTCATCCACCCCGTATTGTTCGGCATGGGCCCGCAGGTAACTGAGGGCCGCGGAAGCGGATTCCTTCATCACATCGCCCAGCTTACCGGTCAGGGACAGCTGTCCTTTTCCTTTCATCCTGGTGGCTTCGATAAACAAAATGTCGCCGCCCACGGGCGTCCAGGCCAGTCCGGTGGCCACGCCGGCCCGGGCCACACGCTCGGCGATATCGTAATCAAAGCGTTCCGCGCCCAGATATTTGCTGACATTTTTGGCGCCGATGACATATTTTTCCTTACTGTTCTTTTCCACAATATCCCGGGCCACGCCGCGGATGATGGAGGCCAGTTCCCGTTCCAGATTACGCACCCCGGCCTCGCGGGTATATTTGCTGATGACCAGGCCGACCGCTCCCCGGGTGATGCTGAGCTGTTCCGCCGAAATGCCGTGGTTCTCCAATTGCTTGGGGATGAGATAGCGTTCGGCAATATGGATTTTTTCTTCTTCGGTATAACCGTTGATCTCGATCACCTCCATGCGGTCGCGCAGGGCCGGGGGAATGGGATCGATCATATTGGCCGTGGCGATGAACATCACTTTGGACAGATCAAAGGGCACTTCCAGGTAGTGGTCGGTAAAGGTGTTGTTTTGTTCGGGGTCCAGCACCTCCAGCAGGGCCGAGGAGGGGTCGCCCCGGAAATCCATGCCCAGTTTATCAAGCTCGTCCAGCATAATAACCGGATTATTGGAACCGACTTTTTTTATCTCCTGAATGATACGTCCCGGCAGGGCGCCCACATAGGTGCGCCGGTGACCGCGAATTTCGGCCTCATCGCGCACGCCGCCCAGGGAAAGGCGGGAGAATTTACGGTTCAGCGCCCGGGCGATGGAACGACCCAGGCTGGTTTTACCCACGCCCGGAGGGCCCACAAAACAAAGGATCGGCCCTTTCATATCGCTTTTAAGCTGGCGCACGGCCAGATATTCCAGGATGCGCTTTTTTACCTTTTCCAGCCCGTAGTGGTCTTCGTTTAAAATTTCATCCGCCCGGCTTACGTTCAGGCGGTCCTTGGTGGATTTCTTCCAGGGCATCTCCAACAGCCAATCCATATAGGTGCGCGACACCATATACTCACTGGCCATGGGCGACATCTTGGACAGACGCTTCAGCTCTTTTTCCGCCACCTTGCGGATTTCCTTGGGCATTTTCATTTTGGCCAGTTTTTCGCGTAGTTCGTCGATTTCGGAATTGTCGTCTTCGTATTCACCCAATTCTTTTTTGATCGCCTTAAGCTGCTCGCGCAGATAGTATTGCCGCTGGGTCTTGTTCAGCTCGCCCTGCACCTCGCTTTGAATCTTGGAGCCCAGCTCCAGTATTTGCAACTCTTTATTCAGCAGGTAATTGACCCGTTTCAGTCGCTCGGTAACATCCAGAATTTCCAGCAGTTGTTCCTTTTCGGAAACGGTAAAATTTACCTGCGAAGCGATGACGTCCGCCAGGCGCGAGGGGTCTTCCGTGTTTAACACCATAACCCGGTGCTCGTTGGTCAGGTAAGGGGTATGGTCAACGATTTTCTGAAAGACATTTTTAATGTTGTTACTCAGCGCCTCGGTTTCGATCACCTCGTTATCGCTCAGTTCCAGATCGTCCTGTTGCAGAACCGCCGCTTCAAAATAGGGTTCGTCGCGGGTAAATTCCGCCACCTTAAAACGGTACAGACCCTGCACGATCAGTTGTTCACTGCCGTCGGGCATTTTAAACTTTTTCAAAATCATGGCCGCCGTGCCCCACTGAAAGAGGTCTTCGGGACCCGGGTCTTCGATGCGACCGTCCTGTTGGGATATCAGACCGATGATTTTGGTCTCTTCGTCCAGCTCGTTAAGTAAATTCAAACTTTTCTCACGCCCGACGGCCAGGGGAATTACCTGATGCGGGAACACCACGGTGTTGCGCAGGGCCATAATGGGTAATATCTCGGCCACGGGGTCCATAAACATTTCACTCACTTGAATCGTCTCCTTTGTCACATTTTTTATTCGGGGCAATCCCGTTCAAAAATCATACCATAACCGCGCCGGTGGGCTTTATGGCAGGCCGGCGTCGTCCCGGCCCGTAAGACGGCCATAATGTCACGGTTGGTGTCAGCTATGGTATTCGGCTTTATGCTTTCCCTGTTGAGCCTTTAATCCTTTTTTAAATGGCCATGATTTGATATTTTTAAAGATTCATTGCATAAGGAATAAGTCATGGCTCCCGTTTCCACATCTGAACCATTAACCTGCCTGGGTTTGATGTCCGGCACCTCCTGCGACGGTCTGGATATCGCCTGCGTGGAATTTGGTCCCGGCGTCCGTCCGGACATGCGTGTGTCGCACGCCGCCTCCTATGAATATCCCCGCTCCCTGCACGACGCGCTGCTGGCCTTCATTAAAAAGGGCCGGGCCGACTTCCGCACCATCTCCACGGTTAATTTTGCCCTGGCCCGGGTTTGGGCCGGATTTATAGAAACCTTTCTGCGGGAACGAAACCTGGAGAGAGAGCGGATAGATTACATCGGCAGCCACGGGCAAACCCTGTGGCATCAGCCGGAGGAGGCGGAGTGGGCCGGCATAAGCGTCCGTTCCACCTGGCAGGCCGGAGACCCCTCGGTGCTGGCGGCGCTGACCGGTATTCCGGTGGTGGGTGATTTTCGTCCGGCGGATATGGCCCTGGGCGGGCAGGGGGCGCCCCTGGTGCCTTACTTTGACCGGATATTTTTTTCTTCTTACGGTAGCGGCGTGGTCAGCGTAAATATCGGCGGCATATCCAACCTGACCTATGTTCCACCTCCCGGGGGGCGGACGGAGTGCATCGCCTTTGATTGCGGCGCGGGCAACATGCTGATCGATGCCGCCTGCCGGCATTATTTTAACCGTTCCTATGATCGTGACGGCCGTTATGCCGCCGCCGGGAATCTTAGCGACGTTTTGCTGCGCTCCCTGGAAGAGTGGGATGAGTTTCGTCGCCGTCCCCTGCCAAAATCAACCGGGCGGGAAGATTACAATGAAGCGTTTGTGGATAAAATCATAAAAAAGGCGGATGCCCTCAATCTGCCGGGCAGGGATGTGCTGGCTACCCTGACCCATTATGCCGCGCTGACGATAAGCGAAGCGGTGGAACGTTTTGTGTTGCCCCTGGGGCCGGTGGAGGCAGTTTATGTGGCCGGAGGCGGAGCGAAAAATCCCCGACTGATGCGCGCCCTGGAGGAAACCGCTTCCGGAGCCCGTGTTGCGACCACCGACCAACTGGGTTTGCCCGCGGATTATAAGGAAGCGGTGGCCTTTGCCCTGTTTGCCCGGCAAACGGTGACGGGCCGGGCCATCAATGTGCCGGAGGCGACCGGAGCAAGCCGCCGGGAAATCTGTGGAAAAATTTGCGAGGTGTTGCGATGAAAAAATTAAAAACCAGTCCGCGCTTTTTGGAAAAGGCGGGTGAGATAAAGTTTGGTCTGCTTAAAAGTTCCGGCGTTTCGGTAAAGGACTCCGGTGAGGATTTTGAGCGGGAATTGGAGGCCTTGACCGAAAGCCTGAAGGCCACTTTTGCCGACAAGGCCTTATCCGAAAATCCCGTAATCGGCAGGGTGCGCCGTCTTTACCGCAGCGTGGGCTGGGAGCCTACCAAATACCGGCCCTCTTCGGAGGCCCTGGCCCGCAGATTGCTACAGGGTAAGGGATTGTATCGCATCAATAATGTGGTGGACCGGGGCAACCTGGTTTCGGCGCGCTATCACATTCCCATGGGTTTGTATGATCTGGACAAGGTAAAAGGCGACATTATGCTGGATATCGGCGGCGAGGGGGAAACCTACGACGGCATCAGCCGGGATGGAATCCGGGCAACGGGCAAGCTTATTTTGCGTGATGACCTCGGCATTTTCGGTAACCCCACGGCCGATTCCAAACGCACCAGCATCAGCGCGGATACGCGTGACGTGCTGGCGGTCTTCTTTTGTCCGGCCGGCGTGGATGAAGGATATATCACCGCCATGCTG
>WGCN01000165.1 GCA_015493745.1 Calditrichales bacterium | reverse complement strand
GCCGAAAACGGCTGGCGTGGTGCGCAATCGGAAAAGGCTTTGTATGTGAAGGCCGACATGGGAGAATTGTTTGCCGATGCCGGGACATCCGGGCTTGATGTGGGCAGTTTTCTCTATTTCCTGTTGTTTGCCTTTATCGGCGGTATGATCCTGAATCTGATGCCCTGCGTGCTGCCGGTACTCTCCCTGAAGATCATGGGTTTTGTGCAACAGGCCAATGAAGACCACTCCCAGGCCTGGAAGCATGGCGCCGTATTTACCCTTGGCGTGCTGGTCTCCTTTTGGGTGCTGGCCGGTATCCTTTTGATATTGCGCGCCGGCGGCGAACAACTGGGCTGGGGCTTTCAGCTTCAATCGCCGCTGTTCATCATTATTCTCTCGTTCTTCCTCTTTCTGTTCGCGCTGAGTATGTTCGGCGTGTTTGAACTGGGCACATCCTTAACCACCATCGAAGGGAAGACGGGTAAAAAAAGCGGTTGGAGCGGTTCCTTTGTCAGCGGGGTAACCGCCACGGTGGTGGCCACGCCCTGTACGGCCCCCTTTATGGGCTCGGCCCTGGGCTTTGCCCTTACCCAGCCCCCCTGGGTCTCGATGATGGTCTTTACCTTCCTCGGCCTGGGCATGGCTTTCCCCTACATGTTGCTGGCTTCCATGCCCGGCCTGTTAAAGTTTGTACCCAAACCGGGTCGCTGGATGGAATCGATGAAGCAGTTTATGGGCTTTTTACTGGCGGCCACCGTTCTTTGGCTGTTGTGGGTACTGGCCCAGCAGGCCGGCGGCATGATGGTGGTTATCGTCCTGGGTGGTTTGTTGCTGGCTTCCATGGCTGCCTGGGTATACGGCCGCTGGGGCAACCTGGCCATGCCGCCCAAGACCCGGCGCATCTCTTCGTTTATCGCCCTGTTGATTACCGCCGGCGCGCTCTTTCTAACCATCGACAGCGTGGATACCTTTGCCGCCACGCCCGGCAGTGCGGTTGATACCGCCGTCGATGCTAAGGGCATCCCCTGGGAAAGTTACGATGAACAAAAACTGAAACAGTACCGGGACGAGGGCCGGGAGATTTTTCTGGATTTTACCGCCGCCTGGTGCCTCAGTTGTCAGGTGAACGACCGCATAGCCTTCGGCAACGAAGAGGTACAGAAGGTGTTTCGCGAGCGGGGCATTGTGGCCATTAAGGCCGACTGGACCAACCGGGATGAAGCCATAACCCGGGCACTGGCCTCCTTCGGGCGGAACAGCGTTCCCCTTTATGTCTATTATCCCCCCGGCAGGAACAGCGCTCCGCAACTATTGCCGGAGCTGATAACGCCGGGCATTGTTTTGGATGTTTTTAAGGAAACCGACGCCCTGACCCGGAAATAGGTTTAAGTATTTATATAACCCTTCTGTTTTTGAAACGGGAGGGTTTTTTTATGGAAAAAAGGGCGCTTAACGCCGTCTTCCGCGTCCCATGCCCTTGCCGCGCCGTTGTTGAGGGTGCTGATCCCGACGTTCCCTGATCATTTCATCATATATCTTTTTCTGCGGGTCGTTTAAAACAGCACGTATCTGTTCCTCCTTTTTCCGGCGGATTTTTTGCAATGCCCGATAACGCTGCCGTTTGTCGAGGTCGTTATTTTCCATTAGCGCTTCAAACCGCGCCCGGTGCTCGGTCAATATGCGCTCTATTTTTTCCGTCTGTACGGCATCCGGCTTTAAACGCTCGATGAGTATGGTCATTTGTTTACCGACATCCGGTTTTTTGGGTGCCGGTTGCGCCGCAAGAAACAGGGGGACAATCGAAAACAGGAACAGGAATAAGCGGGTTCTCAATTTAAATCTCCTTTATAATAACAACAGTTGTGTGGGTGAAGCAACCGTTCCGAAAGCGGGAACGGAAAAACGAATGATATGTCATTGGACAGGCGTTTGCGGATAAACTTGCAAAAATATCAGATACGGGTGGCGCCGCTGATGCTGTAGGTAAGGCTGTTTTGTGTATAAAGGACGATTTCAATATCCTCCGGGGAGAGGTCGCGCGGCAGATGAAGCCTGTGGCGGCCTTTACGCACATCTTTTCCGCTGATGTGTTCAAAGGAACGTACAATGTTAAAACAATCAAATAAGAGACCGGCATTTTCGCCGCCCCGCATATCCATGCGCGCGCTTTTTTGTACCAGGGCAATGTTCAATCGTGTGTTGTTCAAGGGACGGCTCAGCTTATAGGCAATCTCAACGCTGTCCTCAAAAAAGGTTGCCGTGGCCCGGATGTCAATGATTTCCTTTGGCTTTGTTTCCAAAACGGATTCAATCCGCTCCCGGCATATATCCAGATCGTTGCCTTCAAAGGAAGTAAGACCGTTAATAACCATCTGCGGGGTAAACAGGCCGCGCAGGCGCAGGGCGTGGCTGTAATATTGCTGATATTGGGTGAAGGCTTCTGAACTGAAGGGGTCTCTGGCGCCGGAGAGATTGCGGTAATCCACATGAAAAGCCAATATATACAAGGTTGGGTGGTCCTGATTCTCGGGATCGCGAATCTGTTGTACCACCTTTTCCGCTGCGGGGCAACCGGGACAATTAACCGATGTAAACAGCTCTATCAGGGCAAAGCGCTGCGCATCCACGGAAAGCTTGACGGTGTCCGAAGGTATAAAGCGCAGCGCCAGCAAAAGCGTAAGCACCGCGGCGCTGATACTGTACAGCGCCATCAGCAGGTGTTTCATGGATATTTTTTTCATGCTTTTAAAATACGGGGCCGCCATGGGGCTTATTTCTCATATCTATAAATTTTTGGCAAAAGAGTGTCATATTTTTGTGATATTTGTCTTTATCGGGTAAGTCCGCGCGGAAGGAACATAATGTGTTTTATGGTTTAGAATGGTTGAATCAAAAAAATCCTTGTTGTAAAATGGCCTGTTCCGCTAAAGGGATGTGAAAGGCTTAACTGTTTTGCATTAAAAAAGAAATACGGAGTATGCTATGATGAATAAATGGATAATGATCTTTGGCTTCCTGCTGTTTACCCTGATAAGTTCCGGGTGCGACACGCAAAAAGTGAGCGAGGAGAATAAAACGCTGAAGGAGGAAAACGCGCGTCTGAAGGTTATGATGGAGCGCATGCGCGCCTCTGACGACAAACTGATGTTTCTGGCTGCCAAAATGGATGGAGTGAAGGCGCGCATCAAAACCAATTATGGCGATATAGAAATGAAGTTTTTTCCGGCCAAAGCGCCGATACAGTGCTTTAACTTTATAACCCGCGCCGAAAGCGGCTTTTATGACGGCACGCTTTTTCACCGTGTTATCCGGGGCTTTATGATTCAGGGAGGCGATCCGCTGACCAGGGGCGACGATCCCTCTAAGTATGGCACGGGCGGGCCGCTGGTTAATGTGCCGAATGAATTTAATGATATTGACCATAAGCGGGGTATCGTATCCACGGCCCGCACGGCCAATCCCAATGCCGGAGCGGGGTCGCAGTTTTTTATCATGCACGCCGACAATCCGGGGCTGAACGGCCAGTATACCGCCTTTGGCCAGGTGACCAAAGGTATGGAGGTGGTGGATAAAATCGCTTC
>WGCN01000164.1 GCA_015493745.1 Calditrichales bacterium | reverse complement strand
CAACAAAATATTGGCTGTTATCCTGAAGGTGGTTGGCCCTTTCCATGGCAGCGGCCATCTCGGCTTCGGACTCATCTCCCACTTTTTGCAGATTTTTCTCAACCAGGCGCGCATAGGAATCCAGGCGTTCATTTACGGCATCAATTTTATCAATATCCATCTCAATCCCGCTTAATGACGCCTTTCGATGACTGGCCATAATTTGCACTGCCGCCCTATAAAAATTGTCATAATCCTCTTCCACCTCTTTCATAAGCCTCAATATATTCTTATTATCCGTGGCGACAACCTTTATATCTCCTCTATTCATGCCCTTCACGATGGCTTCGGCATACAGTTTAAAGGTTTCTTTTGTCTTTTCAAATTTCGATTGTGCAACGTCAAGCTCATTTTCCTCGCGTGACATCAAAAATTCACCCATTTGATCTCTGGCCTTGACCAATGCTATAATCATTTCCATAGAAGCATCAACTATGGGGACTTCTTCATTCAATATGGTATCCGCAGATGTGCTAACATCTTTAATACCGGATATCCCATACCAGCCCACTACGATAATCAGGGCTACCAAAACCGCGAAACTTCCCAGTAATTTGGTTTTTATTTTCATATTCTTAAGCATCTGATTTCTCCATTTTTTTTTTCAATTCATAGAAAGATCGAATAACCCTTTGTTTTTCTTTAATAATTGATTCACACTGGCAACTTTTCACCGGTTGGTAAATAAGCGTTCATAAAAAAATATCTTGCCGCCCCTGTTTAAATGTACCGCGTTAATTATTAAATTAACCGAATGCAAATACGAAACAGGAAAAGAATATGAAAATCCTCTTAAACCGGAATAACGAATACCAACAACGCCACATCGGTCCCTCCGCCGAAGATGAGCGGCAAATGCTGAAAGCCATCGGCGTGGACAGCCTCCAACAACTTATCGACGAGACCATCCCCGCCAATATCCGTTTCAGGGAAGAGCCGGAGTTGGAAGAGGGCATGTCCGAGGCGGAGTTTCTCAGCCACCTGCGGGCCATGGCCGCCAAAAATAAGGTATATAAAAGCTATATCGGCATGGGCTACTACGGAACCATCACCCCCTCGGTTATCCTGCGCAATGTGCTGGAAAATCCCGGCTGGTACACCCAGTACACCCCTTATCAGGCAGAGATTTCCCAGGGCCGCCTGGAAGCCCTGCTCAACTTTCAAACCATGGTCTCCGACCTGACCGGCATGGAGATCGCCAACGCCTCCCTGCTGGATGAGGCCACCGCCGCCGCCGAGGCCATGACCATGTGCCACCGTCTGCGTCCGCGCAATAAGCGGGAGGCCCACACCTTTCTGGTCTCCGATCAGGTGTTCCCCCAAACCCTGGCCGTGCTGCAAACGCGGGCCCGGCCGCTGAACATCACCGTAAAGGTCAGCGCCGACCCGGCAAGCGAACTTGGGCCCGGGGTTTACGGCCTGTTGGTACAATTCCCCGGGAAACACGGCCGGATGGAAAATTTCAGATCGTTGTTTGAAGCGGCCGGAGAGAAAGGCATACTGATCACCGCCGCCGCCGATCTGCTCAGCCTGACCCTGTTCACCCCGCCGGGAGAGATGGGGGCCGATATTGTGGTCGGCTCCACCCAGCGTTTCGGCGTCCCCATGGGTTATGGCGGACCGCACGCGGCCTACTTTGCCACGCGGGAGTCTTATAAGCGCCAGGTTCCGGGGCGCATTATCGGTGTATCCGTGGATAAAAGCGGCAAGCCCGCCTACCGCATGGCTCTGCAAACACGGGAACAGCACATCCGGCGCGAAAAGGCCACCTCCAATATCTGTACCGCCCAGGCCCTGCTGGCCATCATGGCCGGCTTTTACGGCGTCTACCATGGCCCGGAAGGCTTGCGTAACATTGCCGGACGCATCCGGTACCTGACGGAAAAATTGGCCGGGGCCTTAAGGAGTCTGGGATACGATGTTGCCGGAGAAGAACATTTTGACACCCTGCTGATCGCCACCGGAGAGCTGACCTCCCAGTTGCTTAAGCGGCTCGATGATCATCAAATCAATATCAACCGTGTGGATGACCACCATGTAAGCCTGAGCCTGGATGAAACCACCGCTATTACCGATCTCAAGTTGCTGATCCACCATTTTGCCACCGTCACCGGCAAGGGGGTTCCCGCTCTCTCCCTTGAGGATGAAGCGACCGTTGACCGCTCTCCGGAACTGAAAAGAGACAGTCCCTATATGCAGCATGAGGTATTCCGGCTTTACCGTTCCGAAACGGAAATGATGCGCTATATCAAAAGCCTGGAGAACAAAGACCTTTCCCTGACCGGTTCCATGATCCCCCTGGGCTCCTGCACCATGAAGCTGAATCCGGCCACTTCGATGCTGCCGATCACCTGGCCGGAGTTTGCCCACATACATCCCTTTGTCCCCCGGGAACAGGCCGCGGGCTATCATGCGCTCATCGCGGAAATGTCGCGCCTGTTGTGCGCCATCACCGGCTTTGACAGCATATCCTTTCAGCCCAATTCCGGCGCCCAGGGCGAATATGCCGGGCTCAGTGTCATCCGGGCCTATCTGGAGGCGCAAGGTGAAGAGCAACGCAACATAGTGCTCATTCCCACCTCCGCCCACGGCACCAACCCCGCCAGCGCCACCATGGCCGGCATGAAGGTGGTATTGGTGGCCTGCGACGAAAACGGTAATGTGGATGTGGATGATCTGCGCCGTAAAGCGCTTGAGCACCAGAAGGATCTGGCCGCCTTCATGATCACCTATCCCTCCACCCACGGGGTTTTCGAGGAGGAGATCACCACCATGATCGACATCATCCATGAGCATGGCGGACAGGTTTATATGGATGGCGCCAACATGAATGCCCAGGTGGGGCTGACCAGCCCCGGCCATATCGGCGCCGATGTGTGCCATCTTAACCTGCACAAAACCTTCAGCATCCCCCATGGCGGCGGCGGCCCGGGTGTGGGCCCCATAGCCGTGGGCAAACATCTGGCCCCCTATTTGCCCAAACACCCCCTGGTGGAAACCGGCGGCGAGCAGGGCCTGGCGGCCGTTGCGGCGGCACCATACGGCAGCGCCGGCATCCTGCCCATCTCCTATGCCTATATGAAAATGCTGGGCGGAAGCGGTATGCGCCGGGCCAGTGAAATGGCCATCCTCAACGCCAACTACCTCAAAGCCCGTCTGCAAGGCAGTTACAAGGTGCTGTACAGCGGCAAGAACGGCCGTGTGGCCCATGAAATGATTCTCGACTTTCGCCCTTTTAAAAATGAGGGCAATGTGGATGTGGTGGATGTGGCCAAGCGGCTGATGGATTATAGTTTTCACGCCCCCACCGTGGCCTGGCCCGTTCCGGGCACCATGATGATCGAACCCACGGAGAGTGAATCCAGGGAGGAGCTGGATCGTTTTTGCGAGGCCATGCTGGCCATCTATGATGAACTCACCGAAATTCAGAACGGTACGGCCGATGGCCAGGACAATGTCTTAAAAAATGCCCCGCATACCGTGAGCGAGGTGAGCGGCGATGACTGGCCCCACGCTTATACACGTAAAAAAGCGGCCTTCCCCGTGGAAAACCTGCGTAAGCGCAAGTTCTGGCCGCCGGTATCCCGCATCGACGATACTTACGGCGACCGCCATCTGATGTGCAGTTGCCCTTCCCTGGATTCGTACAAATAAAAAGGAGCGTTTATGAATGGTCAGGGTTCCGCCGGCAATGTGATTGCCGCTTTAGCCAGTTTTTTTATACCCGGTTTGGGACAGCTTCTGCAAGGCAGGCTGATGATGGCCATCATTCAGTTTGTACTGGCCGGGTTTTTATGGTTCTTTTTAATGGGTTGGCTGATCCATCTATGGTCCATCATAGACGCCGCCCGCTGGAAGGGATAAAAAAACATACCCATGCCGTTTAGCCGGGAGGAGCTGGTGGGTCGGCATGGGTAGTATTAAAATTTAACGGTGCCGATCATCCGCCGGTAATAATCACCAGATAGCGCATCTTCCAAAAGGAACGCGGGTCTTTTATTTCCAGCAGGGTCTTATCTTTTTCTACGGGCACCAGGTCAAAGGATTCGGGATCATGGGCGGAGACGATTTCAATATCTTCCGTGGGGCTGTCTATGGTGATGCGGGCCATGGTATCGATTTTCGTACTGGTAAAATAGCTGTTTTCCAGGTTTGAGCTGACCACAATGGTTTTGCCAAAGCCCAGAATGCCGCCTTTTTCTTCCACAATGTGTTTCTCTTCCAGCTCCTTATCGGTACCGATCACATAATAGGCCGTAACCAGTTGTTCGCTTTGCTCTTCTATGATTAAATCCTTTTGCTGCATCGCTTTTTGGGCAATTTCCACCTTTTTGCTCAGGGCCATATTTTGATCCTTAAGCCGGGAAATAAACTTTTCCTTTTCTTCCAGTTGGCGGGTCAGCTTTTCGATGGTTTTTTCGAAAGCCTTACTGTCCATCTCAACGCTTTTGAAACGTTTTTGCAAGGCGGCCAGCTTGTTTTTACTGGCACGGATATAGGCGTCAATGGCCGAGATATCGCTGTTCATTTTATCCTTGAGACTCTTCTTTCCCTTTTCGATATTCCGGGAGTATTCGGAGATCAACCCTTCTCTCTTGCGGATATTTTCCAGGTTGTCATAAACCTCATTCAGGGTTGTGGCATACTCCTCCACAAACTTGTTCTTCTCCTGCTCCTGGCGTTGAATCATCTCGTTTTGCTGACGAAGTTTTTGCACCTCTTTTTCCAGTTGAGTCAATTTTTCCTGATTGCAGGATGTCAACAGAATCAGCACGGGCAAAACAGTTAACAGATATTTCATATTAATTCTCCTTCAATTTCCAGTAATGTGTAGAATCTTTACGAAGTGACTCAAAAACCAGCTTGCCATCGCGGGGCAACAGGATGCGGCCATCTTCCAGATTGTCAAAATAGATACGCGACTTTCCCGGCCAGATACGCCCCACCCCTTTGGTGCGGGAGTTATGGCTGTTCATGATATAGGAGAAGGAGATGGAACTGTCCGAAACACTGACCGATTTGATATCCAGGGTCAGCACTTCCGGGTTTTCCCGGTCATAGGCAAAGCCGATAAAGAACTTGACATATTCATCGGGGTTGAGTTTTTGGATATGATATCCGGCCCGGCTGCTATCCGCGCTTACACTATCCGGCGGGGCCTGACTTGTGTCCTGCGCCGGCAGAAGGACGGCGGCCAGGAGTAAAAGCAAAAGAACTTTCATGAGTGACTCCAAAATTTGTCTGTCGTTGGTATATCTTTACTCTACAACCATCATGCCAGCCTCTCCCAAACAGCCATTGGCGCGGGTTCACCTCCGCCCGGATGCAATCGAAAATGGTAACTTCCCGGCAAAGCCTCTTAACAGTGTACAGTTATTTTACAGGAAGAATCATAATTGAATAAAAGTTATTTTACCGTTATTTTAAATGAAGGAACAGTCCACCGCGGCCGGGACGTTTTACCGCAACACGGGGCCTGCCGTTCTTTACAAACATACCGGGCGGCCTTTCGTTAAGGACGGATAAACCTTTCCCGGTAAGGATGCATACATTTAAGACAGACAAAATAATTTATAACGGAGGAAAGAAGCATGCCGTCATTCGATATCGTTTCGGAGTTAGACCATCATGAATTGACCAACGCCATAGACCAGGCCAACCGTGAAGTAACCACGCGGTACGATTTTAAAGGCTCGGACTCATCATTTGACTATAAGGATGATATCATCACGCTGAACAGTCAATCGGATTTTCAGATAAAGCAGATGCTGGATATTTTGCAGTCCAAAATGGTTAAACGCGGCATCGATCTCAAGTTTCTTGAGCCGGGAACCATCCTGGAATCGGGCAAGGGGGCCCGGCAGGAGGTTAAAGTCCGGGAAGGGATTGAGACCGATAAGGCCAAGAAAATCGTCAAGATGATCAAGGACAAAAAGATGAAGGTTCAGGCTGCCATTCAGGGCGAGAAGGTGCGCGTAACCGGTAAGAAGCGGGATGATCTGCAAACGGTCATTCAGATGCTGAAGGAAGCGGACCTGGATATCCCCCTGCAGTTTATCAACTTCCGTGATTAGCCTTAATAGCGGAAAAGATATGAAAATTTCGTAAAAATCACATTTCTCTGGCGCCGGTAATCCGTTACCGGCCACATGCCGTTGTTAAACTGATCCTGACGGCTCTGCAGGTCATTGTAGCCCAGATAAAAAACGGTGCCCGGAGAGGGTTCGTAACTGAACAGAACGCTTAGGGACAAGTCGTCGTATTCATAGGCCTTTAGCAAGGGACTGGCAAAGCGCAGAGCCTGGTGTTCGGCGATAAGTCTTAAATTCCAACTTCGGCTGAACTGCCAGCTAATCTTCAGGCGGGGGATGTTTTGCGACAGGCCGAAATCGATCCCCCCGTTTTCCCCGCTGAATTTATAATACTTGTTCGAAAAATAGATGGATAACACCGGAGTCGGCTTTAAGGTAATCCGCACCTGGTTATAATCGGTTCGCCCCAGAAAGGAGGGTGAGGAATAATAAATACCGTCACCGCCATAATAGTAAAATGAGGCGATCAGCCATTGGAAATAGTTATTCCAGATACGAAAAGTATAATTCGTTTTGGAAAAAAGCGTATTGTCATAAAGTTCCCGGCCCCGGAACCATCCGAAATCAAGAGTCGTCTTACCGTTAAAAACAATATAGCTGCCCAGGTAAAAGCTCTCTTCCAGCAGAACATTATCATGATCATAAATCTGTGAAGCATAAGCCGATGGCCGGTATTGCTGAATCCAGCCGTTGGTGGATCTGAAATCATGCCAAATCTGAGCCGTGCCGTCACGAAAGCCGTTTGACAAAAGGTCCGAGCGATCGATGAAACCGTTTTGCAGACGAACATTCTTGCCATAATCCTTATAGATGGCCTGAACCCCCAACAGGGAGGATGTATGCACATAAGAGAGATAATAAACCGGATCGGAAATTTCCGTGCTGTCGCCGATTTCCCGCGACCAGGTATACAACCCCTGAAAACTCAAAACATTGTTTTCATCAAAGGAGAGTTTGCCGTCCACCCCGCCGACGCGGTTAAAGCTGTCTGAGAACTCCCGATCCGTCAACAGCAGACCGACGGTACTGCGTTCAAAAATATTACGGCGCAGGCGCAGGGTATTGCTCAGGCTGTTTTTACCGGCATAACGGCCATAAGCGGTGTTGCCGGGCCGGATACCGCTGCTTCTTAAAAAATCCTCCGTACCCTGCCAACTGTCCACGGCACTCAGCAGGCCGATGGAATATTCCCCTTCGTTTCCGCTTAACTTTAAACCGGCCAGCGGATCAACAATTTGCCGGGTGTACAAGGCTTCTATGGGCGTTTCAAAGATGTCCATGCCTTCCAGAAAGAAAAGGCGCTTCTCCCGGTAGTAGAGGGGTGAACGCCGGTTAACATCAATGAGGTTCGCATCCGACTCCACCTGGCTGAAATCGGGCCGGTAGGTTCCGTAAATATTTATACCCGAAGTTAATCCGTACTTTAAGCCCAGCCCGAAATTGGATTTAAAGGGGTCATAGGAGAAGGCGTTATTTTTCAAACTTCCGGATTGGGAGGCGGTGGCCTCGGGGAGCACCGAAACCGGCCGGCGGGTGCTGATTCCCGAAATATTTTTCAGCTTACCCAGCTGTCCTATAAATTCGGTGGAATAGTTATCCAGCCGGGGCCATGTCACATCATGGTTGAGATATTGTGTACGGCGGAAAAGAGCGATCCGCCAGTTCATCACATCCTTGTCGGGAAAAGAGATGCTGCTGAAGGGTATCCGGGCTTCGACAATAAACCCCTTCGAAAAAATACGCCCCTTGGAATAAAGGAGAAAATCCGGTTTTAAATCCTCCCCGACAAACTCGCGGTACAAACCGTCCGACTGGATACCGTAGGGATTAAAAGAAAACTGATAGGCTGTTTGCGAACCGTCAAAGGTATCGATAAAAATAGCCACGATATCATCATCATCGATATTATCCCTGCGGGCCATGGTGGCACGGATTTTTTTCGGATCATCATAAAAAGCGATAAAGGCGATATAAAGATTATACTCATCATAGGCCAACAGGGCGGCAGTGCGTTCCTGTGCCGGTTGACCGGCTTCGGGCATAAATGTGTAAAAATCATCTATGCGCGTGGCGTTTTTCCACACGGCTTCCGTCAGACGGCCATCGACCGTAATGGGTTGATCGATGCGCGCCAGATCGCGACTATAGCTATTCGGGGCGGCCTCAAGCATTCCCATCAGGAGCAAAGCGCCCACCCAAACAATTAAACGTGTTTGCATTACACTATTTCTGAACTGTAAATAAAATATATAACCCCAAAAGGAGAAAAATAAGATTAGCCAACCATGCCGCAAGCATGGGTTCAAGGGCGCCCTGGTGGCCGAATACCTGGCCGATGCGGATAACGATAAAAAATAAAAAGCTTATCAATAAGCTAATTGCGAAATTTAACCCGGTCCCGCCGCGTCTTTTCCGTGAGGCAAAGGGCGCCCCGATCAATGTGACTATTAAGATAGCAAAAGGCATGGAAATTTTCAATTCTCTTTCCACCAGCCATTTTCGCGGATTGGCTCCCAGGGCCTGCAACTCCTTGATATAGGCGTCAAGCTCCATATAGCCCATCTCCTCAGGCTTGGGTTGCAGATCCACCAGATTTTTCGGCAAGACCCGACTATCGCGGATCACCGTATCCTTAAGGCTGTGTACCCATTCTTCCTCGCCGGAGAAATAGCGTACCACCACCGTGCTAAGATGCCAGCTGCTATCCTGCCAACTCATGCTTTTGGCGTCTATGCGGCCGCTCAGCCGCCCCTTATCATACATTAAAAAACTGATACCGGTGCCCTTTTGGGTCTTGCTGTTAAAAAACTTCACCGCCAGTTTCCGGTTGGTCAAATCCTGAACATAGATATTATTATTCAACCGGGTCTGGTTCCTGGGATTTTTCCTTATTTCGTAACGCTCCAGATCCAGACGGGCGCGGTTGGCCCCGGGCACCACGGTTTCGTTGAAAATCATGGAGAGAATGCTCAAAACCACCGCCGCCAAAAACAGCGGCGCCAGTATACGGTATAAACTGACCCCGGCCGAGAGCTCGGCGACTATCTCGTTATGACCGGCCATATTGCTCACGGCAAAAAGAACACCCAGCAGGGCGGCAATGGGAATGGTCAGAGAAATAACCGACGGTATAAAGTAAACATAGTACAGCACAAACTGTTTCAGGGTGGCTCCGTAATCGATAAAGCGTGATAGCTGCTCGATCATGGTGATCACCTCAAACAAAACGATCCAGGCAATAACGGCAAACAGCAGATTCACCAGATACTTTTTAAGCAGATACCAGTCCAAAAGACGCATCAACGCGGGCTCCCCTTTTTATTCCTTTTTCCCGGCCGGAAAAAGAGCCGCATGCGCTCCCAGGGGATAAAGGAAGACTCACGCACGGCGCGCCAGACCAGAAACAGCCCGAAAACAAAAGTGATGGCATTGGCCGCCCACATAGCCCAAAAGGAGGAAACAAACTGACGATCCGCCAGCTTTTCGCCACCGATGAGAAAAGCCCAATAAAGTACGAAAAAGCCCAGACTCAGACTAAAGGCCACCCCCAGGCTGCCCTTGCGGGCCATGATACCCAGCGGTACGCCGACAATGATAAACACCAGACTGGCGAAGGGGATGGAAAGTTTCTTTTGTATTTCAACTTCATATTTGCTGATCACTTTTTCCTGATTGCGTATGAACATCATGTTCGATTTCATTTTCTGGGCAAAACGGTCTAAAACACGCATCGCTTTTTGCCGGGCCAGCCGCCAGCGAAATTTTTCCACGGAAGCTGTGGTGGAAAGATAGCTTGCGCTGCTATCGGCGGTAAGCAGCAGCAGCCTTTTTTCAATCTCCTTCCACTCCTGGGCTATATCCCGGGCCACTTTCTCGTTTTGTTTTTTTATTTTTTGCCGCGCCTCCCGTACCCGCTCTTCCATCTGGGCAATATTCATTTCCCGGTCACTGCGGTAATTGCTCTCCCGCTCCTCCAACTCAAAGTTACGCGCCGGAATGATCACCACATTGCGTTCGAATTGCGAGCGCTGATAAGCGTCGGGTTTCTTAATTTCTATGCTGTGATACTCACCGTTAAACAAAGTAAAGACCAGGGCCTTGCGTTCCGGAGAATAGACCATATAGCCGTAATCGGCATTGATGGTGATGGTTTTATTGGGATCACTGCGGTCAAAGATGGTGATATCCCGCAGACGATCCGGCTCCGTGCCCTTTTTGTATTCCGGCCCCAACAGGCTTTGCGCGGCCAGCCACTCCCCGGCTGTGGATTTTTCTATATGTCCGGTAACAAAACTGTAGGGCGGAAAGGGGTAAAATATGTTTTCTTCCAGCGCCAGGGTTGGCTTTTTTTCGCGGATGGCCCGCATCTTCTGGCTGGCCATGTGATTGGCCTCCGGCAGAATATGGTCGTTAAAATACAGCATCACCAGGGTAAGTATAAGGCCAAACAGCAGGGAGGGACGGATCAACTTAAAAATGCTTATGCCGCTCGATTTCAGGATGGTTATTTCGTTATCCGCGGAAAAACGACCGTAGGCCATCAACACCGCCAGCAAAGTGGCCATGGGCACGGCCAGGGCCAGCATCCAGGCCAGGTTTAATGTTATAAGCTGAACAATCGTCCACAAGGGAATGCCCTTGCCAAAAATTTGCCCCACATATTTTACCAGAAACTGCATCAGAAAAATAAACATGATGATGCTCAGGCCAAAAAAGAAGGGGCCCAGATGTTCCCGGAATATATAACGATAAATAATTTTCATACGTTTTCATGTTTTACAAAGATAGGAAGCTTAAGAATTGCGCGCTTACAACGCAAACCCGAAT
>WGCN01000163.1 GCA_015493745.1 Calditrichales bacterium | reverse complement strand
TCGGTAGCTTGCTCGGTAACTTGCCCGGTAACCTTTTCAATGGCCGGGAACACCATCCGCAAAAAATTCTCGGAAAAGTGAAAGCATTCCTTACCGTAAGCTTCCAGTATCCGGGGAATACCGGAGCCCACCCGCGAGAAAGCAGTTCCAGGAATATAATTTTACTTTACATGCTTTATCCGGCGGGACTCTTTCTCTTTAGGCGCAAGGCGAACAGGATCAGCAGAATGACGGCAAAGAGTGCGGGCTGGCGAATATCGGCCTTGACCTGCCACCAAAAATGTACCACCCCGGCCACGGCAACAGCATATGTCAGGCGGTGCAGCTTTTGCCAGCTTTTCCCCAGACGCTTCATCCAGCCTTTGGTGGAGGTGACGGCCAGGGGGATCATGGCCAGAAAGGCGCTAAAGCCGATGGTGATATAGGGGCGTTTGACAATATCGGGGATAATCTCATCCCAGTACAGCTCACGATCCAGGAACAGGTAAATCAAAAAATGCAGGCCGATATAAGCAAAACTGAACAGACCCAGCATACGCCGCAGGCTGACAATCTTTTTCCAACGGAATAAACGGCGCACCGGGGTAACGGCCAGTGCAAGCAGCAACAAAACAAGACCCCAATAACCGGTTTGCCTTAAAAGATACTCCACCGGATTGGCGGTAAGATCGTTGGTGAAAAAGCCCCGGATCAACAGCAACAGCGGCAACAGGGCCAGTAGAAAAACAATACTTTTTAAAAATCCCTTGCTCATCGTGTCCATATCCGTTAAGGGTAAACTTTAATAAAGCGGGTCGGCCTCTTTATCGGCGCAAAACCCGCGCGGAGAATAATTTAAGTAATCCTTTTTACCCTTTTTCGCAAAATGTTCTCAGCGGCGTAACATTTCCGCCAGCTCCGCGGGCCGGGTCACCGGCAGGCTGCAGGCGCCGTCGCGGCAAACGTAAGCCGTGGCCTGCCCATCCACCGCCCGGCGTCCTTCCAGCAACTCCGGTGTCAACACGGTGGCCCGGCCCTCTTCGCGGTACATGAGCAGCTTATTGGGGATATAGGTACGGAAAATTTCATGTAGAAAAATTTTCGGCGGATCCTCATCCGCTATCAGCAATATCTCGAAAGGCTTTTGCAGATAAAAGTCCAGGGCCGTCAGATAACTGGCATAACCATAAGGATTTGCGGCAAACTGCTGTCCATATCGTTTTAAGGTTTTTTCCGCTTCATCCAGAAAAAGCGTTTGACCGCTGAAACCGTACAGGCGCAAATTGTTCTTCAGCATCACCCCCGTCGGCGAGGGGACGGACTGATCACCTTCCACCCTTAACCGCTGATAGAGTTGTTCCCCATGGGCGGATGTGGTATAGTAGCCGCCAGTGCCATCGGAGAAATATTCACCCACCTCTTCCGCAAGGGTCAGGGCCTTTTGCAGCCAGTGCTCATCGAACAAGGCTTCATAGGCATCCAGCAGGGCGGCGATAAGATAAGCGTAATCTTCCATAAAGGCGTCTATGCGGGCCTCGCCGTTTTTATAACTGCGCTTCAAGCCCTCATCACCGTAGAGATGCGTCAACAAAAAGTCCGCGTTGCGGCGGATAACCCGGGCATAGGCCTCCTTGCGGGTCACCTGATAAACACGGGCATAGGCTGAAAGCATCAGGGCATTCCAGGCGGTCAGGGCTTTGTCATCCAGGGCGGGCCGCTGGCGTTCTTCCCGGAGACGCAGCAATTTTTCCCGCCCCCGGTTTATAATATCCCGCAGCCGCGCCGGACTCATGTTATATTTCTCCGCCAGGCTGTCGGCCGGTGCGGCCACGTGTAAAATGTTACGCCCTTCAAAATTACCCATGCTGCTCACGCCAAAGTATTTACAAAACAGGGCCCCCTCTTCCCGGCCCAGAGCCTGCATGATCTCTTCCTTGCTCCAGATATAAAACGTTCCTTCCCCGCCCTCGCTATCGGCATCCAGACTGCTGTAAAACTGCCCCTCCGGCCCGGTGAGTTCATTGGCCGTAAAGCGCAGAATATCCTCGGCGACCTCAAGGTAGAAGCTGTCAGTGGTAATCAGAAAGGCATCGAGATACAGGGGCGCCAGCAGGGCGTTATCATAGAGCATCTTTTCAAAATGGGGCACCAGCCAGCGGTCATCGGTGCTGTAGCGGGCAAAGCCGCCCCCCAGTTGGTCATATATACCGCCATGGGCCATGTTGCGCAGGGTGTGGGTGACCCTATCCAGCAGGGAGTCCTCCCCGGTTCGCGCGTATTCATGCAAAAAAAGATCAAACACCTGCACGGCCGGGAATTTCGGCGCCCGGCCGATCCCGCCAAAGCGCGGCTCATACTGTTCGGCCAACAGGCGCACGCTCTTTTCCAGCACATCGTATCCGGGCAGTCCGGCCGAGAGGCGCGTGGCCCGGGTCATGCGTTCAAAGGCTTCGTCCAGACGGTTGATGTTCCGCGCCAGTTCATCCTTGCGGTTATGGTAAACATCCGCCATTATCGTCAGCAGCTTTTTAAATCCCGGACGCCCGTAACGATCCTCCGGCGGGAAATAGGTTCCGCCGAAGTAAGGCTTTTGCTCCGGCGTCATAAACACCGTCATCGGCCAGCCGCCGCTGCCGGTGGCCATCTGCACAAAGGTCATATAAAGCTGATCCAGATCGGGCCGTTCCTCCCGGTCCACCTTGATGCAAATGAAGTTGGCGTTCATCAGGGCGGCAATCTCTTCGTTCTCGAAGGACTCATGTTCCATCACATGGCACCAGTGGCAGGCGGCATAGCCGATGCTCAGCAGGATGGGCTTGTCCTCCGTCCGCGCCCTTTCCAGCGCCTCCTCGCCCCAGGGATACCAGTCCACCGGGTTATCGGCATGCTGCAACAGATAGGGGCTGGTTTCGTTTTTCAAATGATTCAAGAGAGGCTCCTTCTCCGTCCGGCCGTCCCGGACGCTGTTTTTATCCGAACAGGCGCCAAGGGATAACAGGACGGCCAATATTAACAGATTGCGATACATTCTTTTATCCCGCGTTGAGTGGGTTTTGGGAAAATTTCATCCGCGCTTCGCGGGTAGTATAACAACACAAAACCGCGGCGCACTATTCCCCAAAGATAAAAGAATCCGCTCATTAATACGCTTCCCATTCTTCCCGGCTAAAATAATCCCTTTAAAAGCTATTTTTTAGTAACTTTACGGCTTTTAAAAGTAAAGGTTTATCGTGCTGTTTTTCCCTCTTCTCATGGCGGCCACGCTGATCTATGCCGGACTGTTGCTCCACATGCGCGGGATGCTGCGCCATAACAGTCCCGGCGAATCACTTTCACCACACGATATGGCCGTTACCGTTATCGTGGCCGCGCGCAATGAAGAGAACAATCTTCCGCAACTGTTCCGGCATCTGGAGCAACAAAAACTGTCCCCCTCCCTGCCGGTGGAATTCATACTCGTCAACGATCGCTCCACCGACGGCACGGGGCGCCTGCTGGAAGAACAGGCCGCCCGCGACCCGCGCTTCAGATATATACATATCCATGACCGCCTGCCGGGCTTTGCCCCCAAAAAGCGGGCCATCGATACGGCCGTGCGCGCCGCCCGCGGACAATACATTTTACTGACGGACGCCGACGGACGCCCCGGCCCCCTGTGGATAGTGACGCTCATGGCCTATTTTGAGCGCGGGGCCGATATGCTTTTGGGTTACGCCCCCTACACTATCGATCCCGGTCATCGTTTTGTACAGGGGCTGGTAGCCCTGGAATATTTTTCCGTGGCCGCCGTGGCCGCCGCTACCACCTTTATGCGTTTTCCCGTTACCTGCGTGGGCACCAATATGGCCTACCGCCGGCAGCTTTTTCTGGATGTGGATGGCTTCGGTCCGCATAAACACATCCTTTCCGGTGATGACGACCTTTTTTTGACCCATGTACGCGAGCAGAAAAAATATGACATCCGCTATGCCTGCGACAGCCGGGCCCATGTGTTTAACGCCCCGCCCAAAACCCTGCGTCAATATATCCATCAGCGGCTGCGCTATGCCAGCAAGGGTTTTAAATATCCGCTGAAGGTGGTACTGGCCCTCAGCGCTTACGTGCTATTTAACGCCGCCCTGTTGTGGGCGCTGATTGCCTTTGTCGTTTCCCCCTCATCGGGAGCGGCCGTTCTGTTTATTTTTGCCCTTAAAGTGATCCCGGAATTTCTGTTTTTAAGCAAGGCCGCGCGCATTATGGGCGAGCGACGCGTATTGCGCTGGTTTCTGCCGGCGGCGGCGCTGCATATTTTTTACATTCTCTTTTTCGGAATCCTGGGTCAGTTCAATCTGTTCCGCTGGAAAGAGGAGAAGATTCAACACGGAGTGCTGTCATGATCCCGTTGTTACTGCAATTGGCCTTTGCCCTGGCTCTGGGCTATTTTTTTCTCATCCTTTATCTGCTGCGCCATGAATCACCCCAGGCCGGCCCACCGGCCGTGTTCCCCACCATTGCCGTTATGGTGGCCTTTCGTAACGAGGAGCATCAGATACGGCGTTGTGTGGAGGCCCTGAAACAACTGGACTATCCCCGGGACTGTCTTACGGTCTTTTTATTGGATGATCAATCCACCGATCGCTCGGCGGAAATCGTCCGTGAGGCCATCGAGGGCCTTAGCTATATGCGCTATGTTTACGTGGATCATACCCTGCCCGGTCTTAACGGCAAAATGAACGCCGTGGCCCTGGGCATAAAAATGACCGATGCCGAACTGATCGCCACCACCGACGCCGACTGCGCCCCCAACCCGGAGTGGCTGAAAAAACTCAGCAGCCACTTTGACGCTTCCACGGGCATGGTCAGCGGTTTTACTACCATTGCCGGCGATGAGAACGGTACGCTGCTCAATAAAATGCAACAGGTGGACTGGCTGTTCATACAGGCCCTGGCCGTGGGGGCCGCCAACGGGGGCAAGCCGATCAGCGTTATCGGCAACAATCTTATGTACCGGCGCAAACTGTATCAGGCCCTGGGCGGCTATGAAGCGATCGGTTTCTCGGTGGATGAAGATCATGCCCTGATGAAAGAGATCGTCACCAAAACCCATTATGCCGTCAAATACCTGGATGAACCGGAAAGCGTTGTGATCAGCCACGCTTATGACCGCTTTATGGATTTTGTCAACCAGCGTGTACGCTGGGCACGGGGCGGACTCAACGCGCGTCCCTTTGCCTGGCTGGTAGTGGGCGCCTCCTTTCTGGCCCACTGGCTTATTCCGCTGCTCTTTTTCTCCGGTCATTACAATATTGTTACCGGCACCGCCATCGGCATGATTGTCGGTGTGGATTACATGATGCTAAAACGCCATATGCGCAAACTGCAACTGGAGCACCTGCGCGCCTTTATAATTAAATATGAGGTTTTTCAGCTGATCTACACCGCATTGATTGCCCTGATTGCCCCCTTCAGGCGGCGCATCACCTGGAAAGGCCGCAGCTACACCAAAGTATAGCCCTCCCTCCGCTGTTCATCTAAAATTCATAAAGCCTGTTTATGTTTGTATATTAATAAAAAGAGAAGCCGCATCTTTTAGTTTAGATTATAAAATATTTAGTAACTGAATTTTGTACGTGCATCTAAATTATTGAACGGCCGAAATAAACAGAAACCTTAGCTTAACTAAAAGGAGGTCCCTTATGAAAGCCAGCGATGTCATGAGCACGGCAGTCGTAACCGTCCAATCCAACGCTTCCCTGCGGGAAGTCAATCAGCTGATGCATAAATACCATCTGGATTATCTACTCGTCGTTTCCGGTGATGGAAAACTGGAAGGAATTTTAACCTACAGCGACCTGTTCCGCGAAATTCTGCCGGACTACAGCGAAGTGATGATCGATGAGAGTTATTGGCTCAATCCGGACAGTATAGAGGAGAAGATATCTCTTCTTGTCAACAAACCGGTTTCCGAGGTGATGACCGCGGACGTCAGAACCGCCGGGCCCGATACGCCGCTGATTAAGGTGGGTACAATGATGAAAACCCATAACATCCAGCAAATCCCCATAGTTAAAGAGAGCGGCCAACTGGCCGGTGTGGTGACCATGTCCGACATCACCTGGGGATTTATGATGAAACAATGTAAATTTTTTTAGGGGGATATCATGAAAATTAACTCTATCGTTGCCGCTGTTGATTTTAGCGAAAACGCACACCTGGCACTGGATTATGCCATATACATGGCCCGGAGCTATTCGGCCCGCCTCACCCTGCTGCATGCCGTTGTGGACTATTCCGGCGCCAATCTGGAAACGGCCACCCGGCCCGAACACCGCCAATTTGTGGAAGTAGAGTCCGGGATAGCCCGGCAAAAACTGCAACCGTTGCTGGAAAAAGTTCACGCCGCCGGACTGAAAGGCAACATGCGCCTTGAGGAAGATATCCTGCCCGGAGACGCCATCCTCAACCATCTGCGCGCCAATCATTACGATCTCATTGTTATCGGAACCCACGGCCAGACAGGCATAAAAAAATGGCTCTACGGCAGTGTGGCGGAAAAAGTGGTGCGCTACTCACCCATTCCCGTATTGAGCGTACCCCACAAGGCCAAGGCGCCGGACTTTAAAAAGATTCTGGTGCCCATGGACTTTTCCGATTATTCCCGGCAGGCCGCCAAACAAGCGCCGAAGATCGCTCAAAAATTCGGCGCCTCCATCGAATTTTTAAACGTTATCGAACAGCAGATGCATCCCGCTTTTTATGCCGGGGGGATCGAATCCCTGTTTGAGGTCGACCCGGAAATTCGCCCCCGCACCCTGGAGCTGATGAAAAAAACCACCGGAGCGGTTCCGGGGGAAACGGTATACAAGGTGCTTGAGGGCAGTCCCCATAAAACCATTGTGGAAGAGGCCGAAGAGAACGGCGTTGATTTAATAGTTATGGCCACCCACGGTTATAATTATCTGGATCATATACTCCTCGGCAGTACAACGGAACGGGTTGTTTCCCATGCCCCTTGCGCCGTTTTAACCATTGAGCGCAAAAAATAGATCACACATCCAAAGTGGCGGAGCCAGTCATGGAAAAAATAACTATTTCGAGCAGAGAAGCGGAAAAGCTGGACAGGGATGAAATTTACCGGCGTTTACAAACTTCCTCCGGTGGGTTAACGGAAAAAGAAGCCGGGGAACGCCTCGTTCTTTATGGAAAGAACGAAATTCCCGAAAAAGAGGAAACCCTGCTGCACAGGGTGTTCCGCCGCTTTTGGGGCCCCATACCGTGGATGATTGAAGTGGCCGCGATCCTTTCCGCCCTGGTTGGAAAATGGGAGGATTTCAGTATCATCGCCGCCCTGCTGTTTATCAACGCCGGTATGGACTTATGGCAGGAAAGCAAGGCGCTTGGCGCCTTAAAGGTGTTAAAAAACAAACTGGCCCGTTCGGCAACGGTTTTGAGGGACGGTCGTTACAAAAACCTTCCCGCGCAAAACCTGGTTCCGGGAGATATCATAAAG
>WGCN01000162.1 GCA_015493745.1 Calditrichales bacterium | reverse complement strand
TGGCCTGTTTAAAAAACAGAATATATATACCCTCGAATACGGGCCGCTTATGGAGGACAATGAGAAACTTATTCCCGCCATCGCCCGGTTTATGGGCCAAACCGAAAAGCGGGAAGACGCCCGGCCTTACCTGTTTAAGCCCGGAAACAATACCATCGCCCCCGAGGTGGCGGACATAATAAAAAAGGTGTTCCATGCAGGATAACATAAAAAGAGAATGCTATACGCGCTTTTGCCAGGAAAATACACCCCCGGCCTTTTTCCATGCGGAATGGTTGGACGCCGTGTGTGGAAAAGGGCAATGGGATGCCGCCCTTGTTCTTTCCGGAACGGAAACGCGGGCTGTAATGCCGTATGTTCTTCGGAAACAGGGCCCCTTTACCGTCCTCGGCATGCCGCCGCTGACCCCTTATCTGGGTCCCTGGCTGCTCTACCCCGAGGAACAAAAATCCTCTTCACGGTTTTCCCTTGAAACACGTTTATATGAAGAGCTGATTAGCCAACTACCCCGGGCCCATAAGATAAACATGCAACTTCATCATACGATGCGGAACGGTTTACCCTTTCACTGGGCCGGATACGATTTGCAACAGCGTTACACCTTTTTAATCGAGCCGGACACACCGGAAGCCCTTTGGGAGAAACTGGATGGCAGCATTCGCCGGCAGATACGAAAAGCGGAAAAACAGATAGATATTTCGGCCGCCGGGAATGTGGACGAGTTTTTTAAACTTAACCGGGCCACGTTCCAAAGGAAGCAAAAAGCCATCCCCTATAATATCGATTTAGTCCGTCGCATTGATAAAGCCTCGGGACAATCCTTCGAGTGTAGCATTTTACTGGGGCGAAAGGAAGACAAGGCTGTTTCCGGTATTTTTCTTGTGGAAGACCAACACGAAGTCTATTACCTGATGGGGGGAACATTGCCCCGGTATTTGCAAACAGGAGCGGCCTCGCTTTTAATGTGGCGAAGTATTTTATATGCCGCCGAGAAGAAAAAGACCTTTAATTTCGAAGGCAGTATGTATTCTTCCATCGCCAATTTTTTTAAATCTTTCGGAGGCGATCTTACAGCTTATCTAAAAGTGCAAAAAGTAAACTCACCCTTTTTAAAATTTATCAGAACCATTAAATAGTATTTACGGAGAAAAATCATGTTCATTACTGTTCCTCTTCTGGATTTAAAGGCCCAATATGCCACCCTGCGCCATGAAATTGAACCTGTGGTTCGGGAGGTCATCGAATCGCAATATTTTATCGGCGGGCCCAGACTGGCCGCCTTTGAAAAGAATGTCGCCGCTTACTGTCAGTCGTCCCACGCCCTGGGCGTCTCTTCCGGAACGGATGCCCTTTTACTGGCCCTGATGGCCCTGGGCATCGGCGCCGGTGACGAAGTCATCGTTCCGGTTTACTCCTTTTTTGCCACCGCGGGTTGCGTCTCCCGCCTGGGGGCCCGGCCCGTCTTTGTCGATATCGACCCCAAAACCTACAACATCAACCCGGAGCTTATCGAGGCCGCCATTACCCCCAAAACCAGGGCCATCATTCCCGTGCATCTATTCGGTCAACTGGCGGACATGGAAGCCATCTCGCACATCGCCCGCAAACATAATCTGTTTATCATCGAAGATGCCGCTCAGGCCATCGGCAGCGCCGATGAAAAAGGCCGCCGGGCCGGGACATTCGGTGACATCGGTTGTTTTTCCTTTTTTCCCAGTAAAAACCTGGGCGGCTTTGGCGACGGCGGCCTGGTCACCACGCAAAATGAAGAGCTTCATACCAAAATGCTCTATCTGAAAAATCACGGCGCCCACCCCAAATACTACCACAAAATGATCGGCGGCAACTTCCGGTTGGATGCGCTACAGGCGGCGGTGTTGGATGTAAAACTAAAATATCTGGACCAGTGGACGGCCGGGCGGCAGAAAAATGCCGCCTTTTATAACAAGGCCCTGGCCTCAGGCGAGCTGATCCGCCCCTTTGCCGTGGAAGGGTATCGTCATATCTATAATCAATATACCCTGCGTTCACAAAGGCGGGACGATCTGCTGGCCTATTTAAAGGAAAACAATATCGGTTGCGAGGTATACTATCCGGTAACGTTCAACAACCAGGAGTGCTTTAAACCTCTGGGGTATAAAAGCGGTGATTTCCCCGTGGCTGAACAGATAGCCCGGGAAGCCATATCCATCCCCGTATATCCGGAGTTAAATGATGATCAAAAAAGTTACGTCGTGGAAAAGCTTCTTGCTTTTTCAGCTTAGCGGCCAGTGGTTATTCCGGAAAAAGATCGGAAAACATGGAGCGAAACGCATCGAGGGAGTAGGGTTTTTGCAGGTAGGCGTCCGCTCCCTTTTTTAGCATTTCGTCCTTTTTATTGGTATGTCCCACACCGGAAGTGATTACAATTTTAATCTTTTCGTCGATGGCACGGATTCTTTCCATGGTGGTCACACCGTTCATTTTAGGCATAATCAGGTCTATGATGATCAGGTCAAACCGCGAGGGTTGCGTCCGGAACAACTCGATACCCTCTTCACCTGTTTCCGCCTTGACCACGGTATGCCCCAGGAAATCCAGCAGGTCACCGGCCATTTCCCGGACGACCAGATCATCATCGATGATCATAACATTGCGTGAAGTGCTTTCCGTTACCTCATCGGGTGATTCTTTTTTGGCCAAACGGCTATGACTTACCGGAAGATAGACATTAAACCGGGTTCCTTTATCCGGTTCACTTTCCACGCGGATATCCCCATTGAGACTTTTTACGATACCATACACGGTGGAAAGCCCCAGACCGGTACCCTTTCCGGGTTCCTTGGTGGTAAAAAAGGGATCAAATATTTTCTCCATCACCTCGCGTGTCATGCCATGGCCATTATCCATAACCTTTAAAACGATATAGTCACCCGGCTTTAAAGTCTGATCCTTTGAAATATTTTTAAACACTTCTGCAGAAAAAATAATCCGCCCGCTGCCCTCAAGGGCGTCCCGGGCATTTATGGCCAGGTTCATGATAACCTGTTGCAGTTGTGTGGCATTGGCCTCGATGGCCGGCAGATCGACGGGGATTCTATTCTCGAGATGAATTTCTTTTCCAAAAAGCTTATCCAGAATGCCGAGTGTTTCCGAAACCGCTTCATTCAAAACCAGGGCTTCCGTTTCATCCATTTCATGTATGCGCGCAAAACTAAGCAGCTGCTTAACAATATTTGCCGCCCGGAATGAGGCCTTGTGTATCATATCGGCCCGGGCCAGATTGGCCTTTTCCTTGGTGGTCATTTTAATCAGTTCCGCATTGGGCATTATACCCGACAGTATGTTGTTAAACTCATGGGCAATGCCGCTGGCAAGCAGACCGATGCTTTCCATTTTCTGCGCCTGCACCAGACGCACCTGCATCTCCTTGAAGGCACTCATCTCTTTAAATAAAAAGAGGTACCCTTCCGGAGTGCCATCGTAGTCACGAATATAATTTGCCGTCAATATAACCGGAAAATATTCCCGGAAACGGTTGAACAGGTTACACTCGATATCACTTATGGAAGACTCCTGCGCTATTTTACTTTTTATTTCTTCTATCAAGTTTTCATCTTTAACGACGTCCCTAAAAAAATTAAGGGTAATGGCCGTATAGTCTTCCAGCTTTATCAATTCCAAAGCCCGGGGATTGGCATAAAGAACAATACCATTCAAATCCGTGGCACAAAAGCCGTCATGCAAAAGCTCCAGAAATTGAATACTTGTTGATTTCATTGCGATTTGTTCTTTTCTTTATGTATTAAATGTCCAATCGTTTTATACCATCGTTTCTGTGTGTTGATGATCCCCATGATCAATACCAAAGCCATAAAGGCCACCAAAATGATAATATTGATACGTGACAGTTTGGTGGTGGAGCCCAAAAAGAGAATGGGAATACTGACCAGAATAAACAGAAAAACCGAACCGGTTATTACCTTCTGCTTGCCCATTTTTACCAGAATACGATCCCACAGGGTACGATGAGGTTTTTCCATGAATTTACCGAGAATACGATAATTCAAAACGTAATGTTCGCTTTCCCGTAATCCGGGGCTGGTTAAATAATTCAACCGTAAAATCCAGATAAAAATCAAACCCAGATTGATAATCAGGTTAATAAATAAAGCATTGTCAAAGGTAATCATCAGTTCCGTAATATAGTAGAGCTGATATATTTCGTTGAGAATCAATAAAAAGAAAAGAGCCAGAACAGAGGTAAGATACTCGGAAAAGATAAACTGTCCCTGAAAATAGTTATACCAGATAAAAATAAAAAACATCAGGTTTAGAATTTGCAGATAGTAAGAACCGATGGCCACGCTGTTGACCTGTTCATAAATAAAGGCTTCTCCCATTTCCACAAAATCAGCAAAAAAATCCACTTGATAATAAGCCACGAAAAAAACAACCGCCGTTAAGACAAAAGCTCCCAATAACAGACGTTTGGACTCTTTTTTAGGAAACAGGGTATATAAAAAAAGATAAAATACAACAAGTGAAATAACACAGCTCATGGTTGAAAAATTAAGCAGGTATAAGCTGTTCTGTAAGTTTGAATCAAGAAACCAGGATAAAAAGATAAACAAAACCGTACTAAGGGTATTGTAACCGAAAGCCAGGGCAAACAGAACTGTCAGCTGCTTGTTGGCTATGCTCAAGGGAATGGTTTTAACCGTCAGGACAAACAAAAGAGCATAACTACTGAGATACAGATACTGCAAAGCGGAAATCTGTTCCACCGGTGGATAAAAAAACAAAACAGCACCCAGCACCAACTGAAAAATAAGCTGGGCTACCGCTACTTTTCCCAGTTCATTCCAAAAAGCGGGACGCCAAATGGAATCTTCTGTCTTTTTGCCTTGTGAAGTAAGTGAAATAATAACACTTCCCTTATGATTTCAGTTGTTCATCCAAATAATTCTTTAACCGGGAAACAGCCACCCGGTTTTGATTCATGCTGTCACGTTCACGAACCGTTACGGTATTGTTTTCCAGCGTTTCATTATCCACGGTGATGCAAAACGGTGTTCCCGCTTCATCCATGCGACGGTAACGGCGACCCACCGAACCGCTTTCATCATAAAATATGCGGTAATCGCCGCTCAGGTCATCTACAATCTTGCGGGCGATTTCGGGCATGCCGTCCTTTTTCACCAACGGAAATACCGCCGCCTTTATGGGGGCTATGGCCGGAGCGAATTTCAGCACAACCCGCTCCTCCTCTTCGGTATAGGCGTCAATCAGGCAGGTTAACACGGAACGATCGCAACCGATGGAGGTTTCGATGACATAGGGGATATATTTCTCCCGGGCCGCCTCATCAAAATAACGCATATCCTTTCCGGAAAACTGCGCATGGCGGCTCAGATCAAAGTCCGTGCGATTGTGAATACCTTCGATCTCATTCCAGCCAAAGGGAAACTCATATTCCACATCAAAGGCCGCCTTGGCATAATGGGCCAGTTCATCGGGGCCGTGTTCATGAAAACGAAGCTTTTCGGGATTAAGCCCCAGCCGTTTATACCAATCCATGCGCGTTTGCTTCCAATAGTCAAACCACTTTTCATCCTCGCCCGGTTTCACAAAATACTGCATCTCCATCTGCTCAAATTCACGGGTACGGAAAGTGAAGTTACCGGGGGTGATTTCGTTACGGAAAGCCTTGCCGATCTGCGCAATACCGAAGGGCAGTTTTTGCCGGGATGCTTCGCGGACATTATGAAAGTTTACAAAAATACCCTGAGCGGTTTCCGGACGCAGATAAACGATGTTGGCGGAATCTTCCAGCGGCCCCATAAAGGTTTTAAACATCAGGTTAAACTGGCGCGCTTCGGTAAAGGTGTCGCGGTTACCGCACACGGGACACGGCTTGCTTGTATCTATTTTATCCTCGCGGAAACGGGATTTACATTTTTTACAGTCGATCATGGGATCGGTAAACCCCTCCACATGGCCGGAGGCTTCCCATACTTTAGGGTGCATCAGGATACTGGCATCCACGCCTTCCACATCCCGGCGCTCATAAACCATGCTCTTCCACCACAGTTCCTTAACATTTTTTTTAAGCTCTATACCCAGGGGGCCATAATCATAACAGGAATTAATCCCGCCGTATATTTCACTGCTTTGAAAAATAAATCCACGACGCTTCGCCAGGGAAACTATTTTATCCATCACTTTGTCCGCTGAACTTTTAGCCACAAGGCCTCCTTATTTTATCCCTATAATTATCAAAAAGCGCTAATTTACTCTAATTCCCAATATATAAAAACCATTAGCCCGGCAATTAAGCTATTTTCATCCGCTTTTTGATATTCAAACTTTTTAAAACCGAAAATAATCGATGTTACAACATCATCTCGAGGGAATGGAGGGAAATCTCTGTCTCCAGTTGCAGGTTTATATAACGCAGCAGTTTGCCTATGATGGGTTTCCATTCCCGGTGATGATACTCCGAAAGTCCTATTCGGCGGTAATGGCTTTTTTGTAAATTCTGAAGATAAATTAATTCGCTTTTATCAAAGCGTTCCAAATAGCCGCCCAGCCGGTAGCAATCCGTACAAACCCGGCGACCTTCGTTCAGGGAAAAGGTATTTATCTCTTGCAAACACTGTGGATGTTTTTGACCGAAACAATCGGTAAAGTCGACCTTGAAGCCCAGATAGGAGGTAAGCTTCAACATAAAAAAGATCAGCATGTTTTCCGGATGGGCGCTTTGTTCCGTACCGGAGATCATTTGCATTAAAAACCGGTAAAATACCACATCCCCATGCCCCTCTTCCAGGGTGGCCCGTATAAGTTCAAGCATGGCCAAAACAAAAGGATAACGCCGGTAATCCGTACGCAAAACATGATGGGGATCTATCATGTCCAGCTCTTTTAAAATCTGCAGGGAACGGGTATCTTTTTTGTAATACAAAACCGATACTTCGGACAGGGATTCCAGCTTACCCGCCAGGGGGCTTTTATTACGCAAAGCACCACGGACAATCAACTTGACCAAACCCTCTTCCTCGGTATAAAAAGAGACGATTTTACTGCTGTCCTGCCAACGTATGGCCTGCAGGATGAGCGCTTTTGTTCTTATTATTTCTGACATGACACAACTTTTTTTATTTGCTTTCGTCTTTTTACAAAACCTTTAACACAAACTTTTGGGGAAAACAGATGCGCCGGTTTTTCATGCTTTTTCTTTTTGTTCTCGTTTCCATTTTATCCGCGCAGGATAGCACAAAAACGGTAACTGCTTTTTATCTGGACACCCCGCCGCAAATTGACGGCTACCTCAACGAAAACTTTTGGGATCAATCTAAATCTATTTCCGGACTCATTCAACGCAATCCCGATGAAGGGCAGCCCGCCACGCAAAAGACCCATATTTGGGTGGCTTACGACGAGGCCAATATTTACGTGGCCGCCCGTATGGAAGACACCCGGGCCGACTCCATCATTGCCCGCCTGGGAAGACGCGATTCCCGAGCAAAGGCAGACCGTTTCGGCGTCTATTTCGATCCGTACCACGATAAGCGTTCCGGTTATTATTTTGGCCTGAACGCCGCCGGGGTTTATTATGACGGCGCCATAAACAACGACTCCTGGTTAGATGAAGACTGGGACGCCGTCTGGGAAGGCAAGGTACAGATTGATGACCGCGGATGGAGCGCCGAGTTTAAAATACCCCTGACCCAAATGCGTTTTCCTGACCGGGAGGAACAGGTCTGGGGCATTAATTTCAGCCGCGAGATTACCCGCAACCTGGAGGAGGATTACTTCATCTTCTGGCCCAAGGACGAAAGCGCTTTTGTTTCGCGTTTTGCCACCCTGCGCGGCCTGAAAAACCTCAAGCTGGGCAGCAGGCTGGAAATTTTACCCTACGCCCGGCTCAAAAACGAACGCATCACCCCCCAAAAAGGCGACCCTTTTAACGACGGTTCCCGTTACCGTCCCGGCTTTGGACTGGATTTAAAATATGGTCTGACCAGCAACCTGACCCTCAATGCCAGCTTTAACCCCGATTTCGGACAGGTGGAGGTGGACCCCGCCGTGGTCAACCTGAGTGATTTTGAAACCTTTTACAGTGAAAAACGGCCCTTTTTTATCGAAGGCTCCTCCAACTATAGATTTGGCAGCGGCGGCGCCACCAACAACTGGAACTTCAACTGGTCGAATCCGAATTTTTTCTACAGCCGCCGAATCGGCCGACAGCCCCAGGGCTCGGCCCGCTATAGCGCGCAATATGCCGACGTCCCCGAAGGCAGCCGCATTTTGGGGGCGGCCAAGATTACCGGCAAGGTTATGGACAACCTGAATGTGGGCTTTCTTTCCGCCGTGACCGCCCGCGAGGAAGCCCGCCTGGGCAACAGCGACGGTTCCCGTTTCTCCCGGGAGGTGGAACCCCTGACCTCCTACAATATATTGCGTCTGCAAAAAGAGTTTAACGAAGGACGCCAGGGCCTCGGCTTTATCGGCACGCATCTGGGGCGAAATTTTAAAGAGACTTATCTTAAGGATGAAATGAACGCCTCCTCTCTGGCAGCCGGGATTGATGGCTGGACTTTTCTGGATAAAGAAAAAGTATGGGTGGTAAGCGGCTGGACGGGCTACTCCCGGCTACAAGCTTCGGCCAGGCAAATGACGCGCATACAAACTAACTCCGTGCACCGCTTTCAGCGACCGGATTTTAAATACGCCTCGCTGGATACAACGGCCACCGCCTTAAGCGGGCTGGCCGGACGCATATCCCTGAGCAAGGAGAGGGGTAATTGGATGTTTAACTCCGCCTTTGGCTTTATTCAGCCGGGCTTTGACGTAAACGATCTGGGCTTTCAGTTCCGGGCCAATGTCATCAACATGCATATGTCCGGCGGCTATCGCTGGACACAACCCACCTCCTATTTCCGTACTCTTTCCATTCTCGGTTCGGTTTTTGGCAGCACGGACTTTGACGGCAATTTTACCGGCGGGGGGATATGGTCCAATATCAACTGGCAGGCGCTGAACTATTTTAGCATAGGTATCGGCTTAATCTATAGTCCGCAATCCAAAACCATCGACCGTACCCGCGGCGGCCCCATCACCATTGCCCGGGAAAGCCTGGGCTCCTTCGGCTATTTCAGCTCCGATCGCAGCAAAACCTTTTCCTTCAACGGCGGATATAACTTTTTTACAAACAGCGCCGGATCAAAAAACTACGGCCTGAACGCCGGTTTATCCTGGCGCCCCGCCGATAACATCTATCTTTCCGTGCGCCCCCAATACGCCTGGAACCTGCCCGATGTGCAATGGGTCGGCGCCTTTAGCGACGAAGAGGCGCGGGCAACTTTTGGCAATCGTTACATTTTTGCCCAAATGAGCCAGAAAACCCTTTCCGCCGGTATACGCCTAAACTGGACCTTTACTCCGGAACTCAGCCTGCAACTGTACGCCCAACCGCTAACCTCCAGCGGCCACTACAAAAACTTTAAATATCTGAACCGGCCCAACAGTTATGATTTCAGGAAGTTTAAGGATGACGGAACCCTGGTTAAGGAGGGCTCTTTCTATACGGCGGACCCCGACGGGCCCGGCGGCCCGGCGGAACCGGTCACCTTTTACGATCCCGACTTTTCCTTTACCTCCATCCGCGGCAATGCCGTGTTGCGCTGGGAGTATACCCCGGGATCGCGCTTTTATCTGGTTTGGACACAAAACATGAGCGATTTCAGCCAAAACAGCACTTTCGATCCGGGACAAAGCTTTAGCACCCTGATTGCCGACAAACCCGCGGACAATATCTTTCTGGTAAAGGTGACCTACTGGCTTGGCGTTTAGGAAGAGCGGTCACCCCTCGATCAGGTTGTCGGCAGTCATTTCCACGGGTTTCTCCATACCCATCAGGGCCAGGGTGGTCACGGCCAGATCCGCCAGCTTACCGCCGCTTTTCAGCTTTTTACCGGCGGCGTCCCGGGCAATATAAATCAGTTCCACATCAAACAGGGTGTGGCTGGTTTTAACCCGGCCGGTTTTGTAGTCCACCATCTGCTCGGAGTTGCCGTGATCCGCCGTAAGCAGCACATGGCCATCCAGCTCCAGCATGCGGTCAATCACCGGCGCCAGAGCCTTGTCCACCGTTTCCACGGCTTTTTTGGCCGCCTCAAAATCCCCCGTATGCCCCACCATATCGGCATTGGGATAATTGATCAGGATAAAGGCGTACGGATTATCCTCCAGCAATTCCAACAGCTTTTTATTGATTCCCGCCGCTTCCATTTGCGGATAGGTGGCGTATTCGGCGGGGTCGATGCTGCTTTTTATCTCCACCCATTGCTCACCGGGGCTGGGCGTGGTGCTCTTGCCGTTAAAAAAACTGGTCACGTGGGGAAACTTTTGGGTTTCCGAAAGGCGCAGTTGCTTCAGGCCGGCCGCGGATATGACCTGCCCCAGCAGGTTATCCATGCTGCCCCCGCTACCCATTACACCCATTAAGTACTGCTCAAGCTCATCGTAATACCGGGTAAAGCCCAGATAGGTCACCTTTGGGCGCACACGCCGCTCTCCGGGATAGTTCTCCTCCACAAAGGCCATGGTCAGCTGACGGGCGCGATCCTGGCGGTAGTTAAAATGAAAAACACAATCCCCGTCTTTTATGCCGTCGTAACCGGGCATGATGTGCGGCGGAATGTATTCATCAAACATGGCCACCCCGTCGGGTGTTTTATCATTTTTGTAGGAGTTTTCTATAACCTGCTCGGCGG
>WGCN01000161.1 GCA_015493745.1 Calditrichales bacterium | reverse complement strand
GGCAGTTGCTCTATGGCCGTGCGTATGATAATGGCCCGCTCATTGGCCACCAGGTCATGCTCCACTCCGGGTTTGGGGTCGGCGTATTCATGGCGGATTTCATCATCCTTGTAACGGATGGTCTGATCCATGGAATAGGTTTTCAGCTTACGCTTGCGAAAATGATCGATGCAACTGTTGGTGGCGATTTTGAACAGCCAGGTGGAAAAGGCATAGGCTTCATTAAAGGAGGTCAGAGACTTGTAAGCTTTGATAAAAGTTTCCTGGGTCAGGTCTTCCGCCTCCTGTTTGTTGCGCACCATGCGGAAAACGATGCTGAAGACCACATCCTTGTAGAGCAGAATCAATTTATCATAGGCCTTGCTGTCGCCATCTTTGGCCCGTTTTACAAGTTCAATATCGTCTCTTTTCAAATTTTCTTCCTTATTCGGGATATCGATGGCATTTTATGCCCTGAATGCTCTAAATTAGTAAAATTGTAATAAAGTTTGCCAATTAAAAGCACAGTATAGTTCAAGATACTTTAAATTTCCAGCAGGTGAAGCCATGAAAGCGGTAGTTTTAACAAAGGAAATGCAGGCCATGGATCGCAGGGCCATGGATGAGTTTGGCGTGCCGGGCGTGGTTTTGATGGAAAATGCCGGCTGGCATACGGCCGAAGCCATCATGGAGCGGGTTCCGCGAAAACAGTTCCCCGGGGCGGCGGTGTTATGCGGCAAGGGGAATAACGGTGGTGACGGCTTTGTCATTGCCCGTGTTCTGGATGCGGCCGGTTATGATGTGCGTGTTTTTTTGTTAGGCGCCAAAGATGATGTAAAGGGTGACGCCGCCGTTAATATGAATATTGTGCTGAGCAGCCATATCCCCTTTCGGGAAGTCGACAATGTGAACGCCCTGCCTGCGGATAGCAGTTTTTATGTGGATGCCCTGTTGGGCACGGGACTCTCCGGCCCGGCGCGTGGCTTGTATAAGGAGGTCATCTCCTGGCTGAATGAACGCTCCGCCCCCTGTTTTTCCGTGGATATTCCTTCCGGCTTAAGCGGTGACAGTGCTCTGGTAGCGGGCGGGGCGGTAAAGGCCACGGCCACCTTTTCCATGGCCTGCTACAAACCCGCTCATTTATACGCTCCGGCAAAAAACCAGTGCGGTGCCGTTTCGGTGGTCGATATCGGTTTTCCCGGGGAGATGCGCCGCCACATGACCCCAACCCTTTGGCGGGTGGAAGAAGAAGATATCTTTTTAAGGAAGCGCGCGGATACGCTGTATAAAAACCGTGCCGGAAAAGTGCTTGTCATTGGCGGCAGCGCCGGACTGACCGGCGCGGTAACCCTGAGTGCCCTCGGCGCTTCGGCCTGTGGTGCGGGGCTGGTGGTGGCCGCCGTTCCCGCCGGACTGAACGGGATTATGGAAAACAAGCTGACCGAACAGATGACCCTGCCCCTGGGAGCGGAAGATGCCCATTGTCTGTCCGGTACGCCCGGGGATACGCTCATGGAAAAGGTCGAGTGGGCCGATGCCGTCATCGTGGGGCCGGGTATGGGCCGTGCAGCGGAAACGGGCAGCTTTTTTAAGGCCCTGATGGAGCGCTTATTCAGTTTAAAGAAAAAAACAGTGATTGACGCCGACGGGCTTTATCACCTGGCCAGGGCGCAAGAGCTGCTGGCCCGGATGGATGAACAGATCATCCTTACCCCCCACTTTGGCGAATTCAAGCGTCTTTTTCCGGAGCTGGCCCCGTTGCTGGAAGGGGAGCCCTGGCAGGCCTGCCGGAAAGCTACGGAAAAAACGGCGGCGGTGATCAATCTGAAAGGGGCCCCCTCCACCGTGGGGCAACAGGAACAGCCCCTGTATGTGAATTCCACCGGCAATGCCGTTTTGGCCCGGGGTGGCAGTGGTGATATCCTTAGCGGTGTTACTGCCGCGCTGCTGGCCGGCGGGCAATCTGCCCTAAAAGCGGCCTGGCTGGGCAATGCCCTGTTAGGGCGCGCGGGCGATCTGGCCGCCGGGGAGTGGGGGCGTTATGCCGCCATGCAAACCGATGTAGTGACCGCCCTGAAACACGCCGTTAAGGAAGCGGCGCAACGAGGAGAAGCAGATGCTGAATATTAATACGGACTGGGTTCGCAAGGCCCTGGGTGTTTTTTTACGCGAAGAGGTGCGGCGACCCGGTTTTGAAAAAGTGGTTCTGGGACTTTCCGGCGGTGTGGATTCCGCCGTGGTGGCCGCCCTGGCCGTGGAAGCCCTGGGGGCAAAGAATGTTCACGGACTGATAATGCCTTATCGCAGCAGCCACCCGGACAGCCGGGCCCATGCCGAACTTTTAGCCCGTCAACTGGGGATGGGTTACGAGGTGACGGATATAAGCGCGGCCGTGGATGCCTTTTTTGAAACCCGTCCTGCTGCCGATGAGCTGCGCCGGGGTAACCGTATGGCCCGCGAGCGTATGTGCTGCCTGTATGATTATGCCGCCGCGGAACGGGCCCTGGTGCTGGGCACCAGCAACAAAACCGAGCTGTTGATCGGCTACGGTACCATCTTCGGCGACCTGGCCAGCGCCATCAATCCCATCGGCGATCTGTATAAAAGCCAGATATGGCAGTTGGGCCGCGCCCTGAAAGTACCGGATGTGATCATAGACAAGGCGCCCTCGGCCGATTTGTGGGAAAATCAGAAAGACGAGGATGAGCTTGGGTACAGCTATGAGCGTATCGACCGGCTTTTGTTTCATCTGGTGGATGAGCGTCTGCCGGATGATATCATCCGCGACATGGGTTTTCCCGGTGAGATGATAAAGGATATCAAACGCCGCATGCAACGCAGTCAGTTTAAGCGCCGTCCGCCGGTGATCGCCAAAATCTCCGATCGTACCATCAATCAGGATTTTCGCTATTGCCGCGATTGGGGTGTGTAGTGGAAACGATTGAAAATGCCCTTTATGTGGTGGCCACCCCCATCGGTCATCTGGGGGACATGACCTATCGCGCGGTGCATGTTTTACAGCATGTGGATTTGATCGCTGCCGAGGATACGCGCACCACCTCGGTGCTGCTGAACCATTATGGGGTGCGCACGGCAATGAAAGCCTACCATGCCCGCAACGCCGCCCGGCAGACAGCCGCGCTGATTGCACATCTGCAGGGAGGGAAAAGCCTGGCCCTGGTATCGGATGCCGGCACGCCCACCATTTCCGATCCGGGTTTCCAGTTGGTGAAGGCCGCAACAGAAGCCGGTATCCGGGTTATTCCCGTTCCCGGAGCCTCGGCGGTGCTGGCGGCGCTGATGGCCGGGGGGCTGCCCACGCACAGCTTTGCCTTTGAAGGCTTTTTGCCGCAAAAGAAGGGCCGGCAAAGTAAAATAAAGATGCTGGCGGAAGAAGCGCGGACACTGGTATTTTATGAGTCGCCCCACCGCATTCACAAAACGGTCGGCCAATTGCTGGAAGCCTGGGGCGACCGGCCCTGTGTTTTGGGGCGTGAGATCACGAAGAAGTTTGAAGAGTTCTTTTACGGCAGTCTGCAGCAGCTGTACAACCATCTTGCGGATCGTACGGTAAAAGGCGAGCTGGTTTTGCTGGTTGCCGGTAAGGAAAAAAAGAAAAAGGAGAAAGCCTGATGATCTGTCATGTGGTGATGTGGGATATTAAAAAAGACGTAACCCCGCCGGTATCCGCGCATCAAATCAAGGCAAATTTGGAAAGCCTTAAGGAAAAGATCGGGGAGATCGTTTCTTTCGAGGTGGGGATAAATGAGCGGGAGGTACCCGCCGGGGTGGACATTGTACTGATAAGCCGCTTTAAAACCTTTGAGGATTTAAAGCATTATCAGGAGCATCCGGCCCATCTGGAGGTTGTGGCCTTTTTACGCGGCTGCACCGTAAAAAAGGGGGTTGTTGATTTTACAATCGACGCAGATAGTTTCCTGTCATCTTGACATTGAAATTTTAACCTTTTAAATTCCCTTTCTCGTAAAAATGTTACCTGGTCAATATCCTTTTCTTTAGGGCGTATAGATTTGGATGGTGTTCAGGTTTTTTTATGCCTGATGCTGAAGGAAACATTTAACGAGAGAGGTTGAAAATGAACCCGACACAAACACAACCCAAGGTTGTTCTTTTTACAACGCCCACATGCTCTTTTTGTACCGCAGCCAAGCGTTACTTTCGCGAAAAGAGGGTGAAGTTCCGCGAAGTGGATGTTTCGCGTAATCCCTCGGCGGCGGCCGATATGCAAAGACGAACCGGCCAGATGGGCGTTCCGGTCATTTTAATCAATAACCGTCCCATTGTTGGCTTTGATAAACCGAAGATAAATCAAATGCTAGGATTGAAATAAGGAGGATTAAAATGAATATACAGCCGTTAGATGATCGTGTTCTGATTGAGAAAGCCAAGGATGAGGGAGAGCAAAAAGTAGGCTCCATCATCATTCCCGATACCGCCGCCAAGGAAAAGCCCACCATGGGCAAGGTTGTGGCCGTGGGTACGGATGAAGATTTACAGGAAAATATTAAAGTGGGGGATACCATCATCTATTCCAAATACGCCGGAGATGAAATTAAAGTTGACGACGTGGAATATCTGATCGTTTCCCGCGGGGATATTCTGGCTACCGTAAAGTAAGCCGGAAAGCCTCCTTTTATCTTGAGCCCTTCCCGGTGGAAGGGCTTTTTTTTAACCGTCCGGTTCCGCGAACCCTCCAGGTCAGGTTGTACCGCTTTTTGTTCAATAGAGAAAATTCTGTATATTTTGTTCTTGATAAACAGATTATTACTCAGGCCAGGTCCCAAAACAGATGAATCCTAAAAAAAAAGAAAAAGTATTTTCCGGTATATCCGTTTCCGATGGTATCGGAATTGGCCAGGTTATCGTTTATCGCACCGATTTTGACGATGTGTCGGCTCACACGCTGCAGCCGATGGAAATCCCCGCCGAGCTGGAACGCTATTCCAATGCCTTGCAGGAAGTCAACCTGATCTTCCTCAACAATCAAAAGCGCATTGCCCGTGAATTGGGTCTGGAACAGGCCCGCATCTACGAAACCTACCACCTTATTCTGGATGATCCCTTTTTTCAGGAGGAGATACCCAATGCCATTCGCCTGGAACAAAAAAATGCCGAAGCGATTATCGTTCAGAAATTAGGCCTGTATGAAAAACATTTCTCGACCATCGATGATGAGTATCTGCGCGAGCGTATTTATGATATCCGCGGAGTCAGCCGCCGCCTGATCTACCATTTGCTGCAACTGGACAGCCATGAGCAGAAAGACGGGGACGCCTGTATTGTGGTGGCCCGTGAGCTGACACCGGCCGATTCCATTCATTTTCATCACCGTTCGCTTAAGGGGCTGGTCACGGAGTTTGGCGGGCCGACCAGCCATGCCGCCATACTGGCCCGTTCGCTGGAAGTGCCGGCCATTGTGGGTGTTCAAAATCTGCTTAAAAATATTAAACCCGGTACGCAAGTGATCCTTGACGGTTTGTGCGGTAAGCTGATTGTGGAACCTTCCGAAGGTTTGGTTAAAGACTACCTTGTACGTAAGCAGGCCTTCCAGGCCCATAAGGAAGAGCTGATTGCCAACCTGGAGATGAAAATTGAAAATCTCTCCCGGCGCAATATACGCCTGATGGCCAATATCAATGAAATGTCGGAAGTGCCCCTGGCACGCCGGTATAAGGCACAGGGGGTAGGGCTTTACCGCACCGAGTTACAGTTTATTGCCAAGGAACGTCTGCTAAGCGAAGAGGAACAGTTTGGCTATTACAAGGAAATGGTTCAGTCCTTTCCCGATAGCGAGGTGGTGATCCGTGTGCTGGATCTGGGCGGGGATAAATTTCTGCCCTTTGCGGAAATGCATAAGGAAGCCAACCCCTTTCTTGGCTTGCGGTCCATACGTATCCTGTTGCGCAAGCCGGATATTTTCCGTACCCAGATCCGGGCCATATTACGCGCATCGGTTTTTGGCCAGGTAAAAATCATGCTGCCGATGATTTCCAGCCGCGAAGAGGTACTGGCCTCGAAGCGTCTGATCCGCGAGGTTTGCCGGGAACTGGAAGCGGAAAACATCCCTTTCAAAAAAGATGTCCCTATCGGCATCATGGTGGAGATTCCCTCGGCGGCGCTGCTCATCGATCAGTTGTTGCCGGAAGTTGATTTTGTCAGTATCGGCACCAACGATCTGGTACAGTATACCCTGGCGGTGGATCGTAATAATGAAAAGGTGGCCGCTTTCTACAAACCCTTGAATCCGGCGGTATTACAGCTTATCCTTAAGGTTTCCCGGGCGTGTGTTAAAAAAAAGAAGCCCCTCTCCCTGTGCGGTGAGATTGCCGGCAATCCGCTCTACACACAGTTGCTGCTCAGCCTGGATGTGGATACGTTCAGCATGCAACCCGGGGCAATCGCTGTGGTGAAGAATGTGATCCGCCATACCACGGAAGAGGATCTGAAGGAAATCCGCGCCCGTTTGTTCCGCTTCAAACGTCCGGAACGTCTGGAAAAATATCTGCGGAAACGTATAGAACACTTTTTATAGGGGGCATCATGCGTCATATGATCCTAAGATTGTTTATCAATGCCGCGGCCTTATGGTTTGTGGATGTTCTGTTCAGCGGTATCTGGTTTGAAAGCACGGGGGCGCTGATCGTTACGGCCATTGTTTTTGGTATCCTGAATGCCGTTATAAAACCGTTGTTGCTGGTGCTTACCCTGCCCATAAACATCCTTACTCTGGGGCTGTTTACCTTTGTGGTCAATGCCATTATTCTGGAACTGGCCGACTGGTGGGTGGACAGCTTTTATGTGGACGGATTTATCACCGCCCTGTTGGCTTCGATCGTTATCAGTCTGGTCAGTATTTTTTTGAGTTCCATCCTTTACGAAGAATAGAGAATGACAGAAATGAGAACATTACTTTTTGTATTGATAAGCGGCGCCCTGCTTTTTGCCGGCAGCTATGATGATTATTTCACCGCTAAAACCATGCGTGTGGACTATTATCACAGCGGCAAGGCGGGCGAGGAACATTTCTCCCTGGATCAAATCTATGAAACGGGAACCTGGGCGGGTAGTAAAAAACATTTGATAACGCCGCTTAACCTGGGTGAATACCAGGTGCGTCTGTATGATTCCGCTTCCGGCGAATTGATTTACAGCCGGGGCTACTCCACCATGTTTAACGAGTGGCAGACCACCTCCGAAGCCAAAGAAAGATATAAAACCTTTCATGAAACGTTCCGCCTGCCCTTTGCCAAAAGGCCTGTAAAACTGGCTGTGGCCCGGCGGGACCGGCAAATGCGCTTCCGGGAAATTTGGTCCACCGAAATTGATCCGCAGCGAACACCTCTGATTAATAAGGCGGTAAATAAACCAGACTACCGGGTTTGGGCGCTGATGCAAAACGGCGACCCTTCGGAAAAGGTGGATCTGGTGTTGCTGGGGGATGGCTACAGCGCGGAAGATATGGAACAGTTCCGCCGGGATGCCCGCACCTATAATGAGGAGATGTTTAACACCGAGCCCTTTAAAAGCCACCGGGATAAATTTAATGTTTGGGTGGTGGAGGTGGTCTCGCCGGAATCCGGTATTTCCAGGCCCGATAAAGGGATTTGGAAGAACAATGCCCTGGGCAGCCGGTACTTTACCTTCGGTTCGCCGCGCTATATTTTAACGGAAAATAACAGGGTTCTTCGGGATGCCGCCGGCCTTGTTCCCTATGACTATATCAATATCCTTATCAATGATAACCGCTATGGTGGCGGGGGCATCTATAATCTCTATACCACCACCTATATGCGGGTGGATCATCCCGGGCAGGAATGGCAAATGGGTTATGTTTATGTGCATGAGTTCGGCCATGCCTTTGCCGGGCTGGGCGATGAATACTACAGCTCCTCCACGGGATATGACGCATTTTACAGCAAGGGGGTGGAACCCTGGGAACCGAATGTTACGGCGTTGTTGGATAAAGACAATATAAAATGGAAAGCGCTGCTGACGCCCGGTATCGCCTTGCCGACGCCCTGGAAAAAGGAGGCGTATGACAAGCTGGCCACGGCCCGTTCCAGGCTGGACCGGCTGGCGGCGGATTATTATGAAAAGCGGGAACCGTTTATAAGCCAACAACACGCGCTTTTGGCCAACAGCCCCTATGCCGGCATGGTGGGGGCCTTTGAAGGGGCCGGGTATGAGTCGCGTGGTCTTTACCGGCCGGCGGTGGATTGCCGTATGTTTAGCCTGGGGCTGGTCGATTTTGATCCGGTTTGCCGCCGGGCACTGGAAGAGGTAATCGAATACTTATCTGATTAGGGGAAACATAAATCATTCACTAAAGTTTTAACCGGGAAATACAAAGGAGGAGGAAGATGAAGAATATAATTTGGTTGGTCGTGGTGCTTTTGGTGGCGGCGGGAGTATACCTTTTTACAGCCAACGGTGGAGACGCGCAGGCACAGACAGCGGCGTTCAGGAATATATCGCCGCAGGAGGTGAAGGCCAAAATAGAGAATAAGGAAGATATTGTGCTTCTGGACGTGCGTACGCCGGGTGAATTTAACGGACCGCTGGGGCATATCGACAATGCCATTCTTATTCCTGTTCAGGAATTGGGTTCGCGTATTGATGAACTGGCCCCGTACAAGGATAAGGAAATTATCGTTTATTGCCGCAGTGGCAACCGCAGCCGCGTGGCGACCAAAATCTTGTTAAAGAATGGCTTTAATGCCGTCAACATGACCCGTGGCATGCAGGGCTGGAATCAACTGAGTAAATAAGGGACATCCGCCGGTGGCGGAGGATTTAATGATAGAAATTGGCGTATATAACAAGTTAAAGGTTTTACGGGAAACCTCCGTCGGTTGGTATTTGGGGGCTGAGGATGGCGACGATGTACTTTTGCCTAAAAAATACTGTCCACAGCCTTTTATCCCCGGCGAGGAGATGGAGGTCTTTGTTTATCTGGACAAGGAAGAACGTAAAGTGGCCACCACGGTCAGGCCCAAGATATTGCTTAATCAATTCGCCAGTCTGAAGGTCTCCTCCGTTACCCGTATCGGAGCCTTTTTAGACTGGGGGCCGGAAAAGGATTTACTGGTGCCGTTTCGAGAACAAAAGCAAACCATGGAAGAGGGAAATTCTTATGTGGTTTTTCTCGGTTTGGATAAAGTAACCGGACGCTTGTATGCCAGTGCCAAGGTGGAAAAGTTTTTGGATAATGAACGCTTAAGCGTCCAAAACAAAGAGAAGGTTTCCCTGCTGGTTTACAAAAAGACGGAGCTGGGCTTCTCGGTTATCATCAATAACCGTCACCGGGGACTGATCTTTAATGAAGATGTCTTCAAGGATATCCGCGTCGGGTCATCCCTTGAGGGATATGTGAAAAGAATCCGCCCCGACGGCAATATTGATATTTCATTGCAAGCTATCGGCTATAATAATTACAATATGGAAAACAGCGAAATCATTTATCTGAAACTTGTGGAAAACAACGGTTTTTTGCCCGTGACCGATAAAAGTTCCCCGGAGGAGATTTACGCCCTGTTTGGTATCAGTAAAAAAGCCTTTAAAAAATCCGTCGGTTCCCTGTATAAACAACAGCGGATTAAGATCGAGGAACAAGGCCTGCGCCTGGCATGAGCGTTCGTCATATTCCACTTTAAGCCAAGAGGCGCCTAAATAGCGATATCATCCGCCTGGTGACGCTCATTAAAGGACTGGATGGAGCGGGCCACATGCTCTATGAAATGTTGCTCAACCGAACGCAGGGCAATTTTGGTGGCGTTTTTAAGCGCCTTGGCATTGGAACGCCCATGGGCCTTTATCACCAGATGGTTAAAACCGAGTATGGGAGCGCCGCCATATTCCGAGTAGTCCGTTTTACGCTTTACCTTTTTTATACCCTGGGCCAGCAGGGCCAGACCGATTTTCCACGATAGTTTTTTCTTAAAGGCGTACTTACCCATATCCTTGGCCACCTCACCGACGCCTTCCAGCAACTTTAACACCACATTGCCCACAAAACCCTCAGTAATAACAATGTCTACCTCCCCTTTGGGGATATCCTTACCTTCCACATTACCGATGAAATTGAGCTGGGTCTCTCTTTTCAGATACTGGTAGGCCTGGGTAAGCACCGGGCCGCCCTTGGTTTCTTCCTCGCCATTGTTGAGCAGTCCGATGCGCGGAGATTTGATACCCATAACTTCTTCCACGTAATGATGGCCCATAAAGGCAAAATGAACCAGTTGCTTGGCGGTGCATTTCAGCGTGGCCCCCACATCCAGCATCAGGGCAAAACCGTGGCTGGAGGGAGTGAATTTAGCCGTTGGGTAGATGGCGGCCAGGGCGGAACGTCCCAGCCCTTCGATCATGTGCAGAAACTTGGCGCTGGCCAGTACCGTGGCACCGGTGTTGCCCGCGCTGACCAGGGCATCCCCCCGGCCTTCGTTGAGCATTTTGGTGGCCAGAACAATGCTGGAATTGGGCTTGGCGGCCAAGGCTTTTTTAGGGGAGTCATCCATGGTGATAAAGCTGTCCGTATGAACAATTTCCACCTCTTTTGTTATACCGTTTGCTTCCAGTTCCCTGCGTATGGCTTCCTGATCCCCGACAAACGTTATTTCCAGTTCCGGTTCTTCCTGCATGGCCTGGCCGACACCTTTAATGATTTCGTGCGGGGCATGATCTCCCCCCATGGCGTCTACAATAATACGGTATGACATGAACTCCTCCGCGTGAATAAAATATCGTAACTTGTTTTGAAAGTGGTATAATATAAGCAAAGCCTTTTAAAAATACAGCCTTATCCCGAAAACAAAGGGGCGGGGTATGCCGGATGTGTTTTTCCCTGAAAAGCATTGCATTAAAAGGTCTGTGCGATTATACTAAACTAAGCAATCCATTTCCACGAATAATATGGGAGAATATATGTTTGATTTCAGTGGCAAAACGGTGGTTATAACCGGGGGCAGCCGCGGCATAGGAGCGGAGACGGTAAAAGCTTTTGCCCGGGCCGGGGCCAATGTGGCCTTCAGTTACAATAAAAACTACAAAGCGGCCATGGAACTGGCTCAAAAATGTGAAAAGCATTCCGGAAAGGTCTTCTTTGCCGAGTGCGATGTATCCGTTTATACCGAAGTGGAACCCTTTTTACAAAAAGTGGAGAAAAAGTTCGGCGTTCCCCACGTATTGGTCAATAACGCCGGTATATGGAATGAAGCGCCTTTTGACACCATCAATGTCGATATCTGGCGTAAGATGTTACAGATAAACCTCGATTCGGTTTTTTATTTTTCCACATTGGTGGCCCGTAAAATGGTGGAGCATGGTATCAGGGGGGCCATTGTCAATATCTCCTCCACCGCCGGGCAGCAGGGGGAAAAGGGACATGCCCACTATGCGGCTACCAAGGCGGCTATTATCAGCTATTCCAAGTCTCTTGCCGGGGAGTTGGGGCCTCACGGCATCCGTGTAAACAGTCTGGCTCCCGGCTGGGTCAACACCGATATGAGCGCCGAGGCCATAAAGCAGGATCACGAGGAGATCCTTAAAAAAATGCCCCTCGGTTTTGTGCCGGAGGCCGGGGATATTGCTCCGGGAATTCTTTTTCTGGCATCGGATATGGCCCGGGCCATTACCGGCGCGGTTCTGAGCGTCAACGGCGGCAGTGTGTTGTGTGATTAAGCGGGGGGAGAGATGACTTACGACAAAGCACTGGAGCTATTACTGGAATATACGGAAACACCCGGCCTGCAAAAACATGCCTATGCCGTGGAGGCGGCCATGCGCGCCTATGCCCGGCACTTTAAGGCCGATGAGGAACGCTGGGCTGTTACCGGGCTGCTGCATGATTTTGACTATGAAAAATTCCCGGAAACACACCCCTACAAAGGATGTGAGTTGTTACGGGAACTGGGTGTTGAGGAAGATATCGTAACGGCTATTATGGGCCATGCCACCTATACCGGTGTGCCGCGGGAAAGTCTGATGGCCAAAGCCCTGTTTGCCGTCGATGAGCTTTGTGGGTTTATTACCGCCGTAACCCTGGTGCGTCCAAACAAATCCCTGGGTGAGGTTAAGGTGAAATCCGTAAAAAAGAAAATAAAGGATAAACGCTTTGCGGCAAAGGTTAACCGGGAGGAGATGCGCCAGGGCGCCGAAGAGTTGAATGTTGATTTTGAGACGCATATCGCTTTTGTTATAGATGCCTTAAAGCCCGTCGCCGAAAAGCTGGGCTTAAATCCCTGAAATAAAAAAAGGACGGGCAAGGGGTGCCCGTCCTTTGGCCGGATTCTTTTTTTGCTTATCCGTCCAGTTCGCCCGTGGTTGTATCCGCCGTATACTCCCCACCGTTTATGACAACCTTAATAACCTTTGAGGAAAAAGCCACCGAAAAAGAGCGGTCGACGCTTTTTTGACTGGATTCCTCGCCCTTCGTAATGGTGATATCGGCCACAAAATCTCCGCTCATAACGCCGGCAATCAACGCGGGTACCTCTTCGCTGTCATCCGTGGGGATAGAAATGCCCGCAAAGTTCAGCGTAAGCGACTGATCCATGGTGGAAACGGTCTTGCGCGTGGAAAAAGTGTCCGCCGCCGAACGGGTATAGCTGCCGGCCACGGCCATCAACCGTTGATTGGCATTGGTGGCTACCCAGGAGGCGCTCAGGCTTTTTAAACGGTGCTTCAGGCGCAGGCTTTGCACGTTGCCCGTGCCCTCGACAATATCAAACTTTATGGTGTTGGCCGTATCCCCGTTGGTGATATAGTATTTCTGAAATTGTCCGCCCTTCAGGTATTGCACGGAGTAAACACGGTAAAACCGTGCTGTAAAGTTCCGTTGCGGTATCGCGCGCTCAATGCTTACGGCAATCGTCCACTTTCCGTTGTTCTCATCATAGGAGGTATCGATGGCGGTTACCCGGTCTCCGTTTTTCTTGGCCAGGCTGCGGGCGGCGTCGGCCATGTTTTGAATGCCTTCCACGCCCGCCAGGGAGGAAAGGTCGCTCATTTGATCCACGGCGCCACCACTCTCCGCGGCCATACCGGAGGCGATGGCTTCGGCGGCCTGTTCGTCGGTGTACAGATCATCCTCTGCCGATAGGCTGTTGCTTTTATCGCAATTTATAAACAGGAAAAGCGAAGAAATAAGCATAAGCCCCCTGGTTAAAATGGATAACGGTGTCTGTTTGGAAGATAGCATTGTCTGTTCCTTTCATTTTAGGATTGTGTGTTGTGATGAGCTGGTCTGTTGTTTGTTACCGCGGTTTCAGACTCTGTTCGTGGTTTGTCCCTGTGAGTTCTTCACAATCAGGATGTCTTACTTAAGTCAATTAATGTGCCAAAAAGGGGTTTTGTATGTAAGTTTAATAAAAACATTATGATATGATGAAAAGCGTGTTTGGGGGCACGCACCGGATGGAACACAATCTCCGGTGATATGAACCAAATGGTTCACGGAAAGGAAAAAGGTCGCTTTACATTTCAAAATGAGTTTTATCGAACGGTATGCTTTTTGCGAAAAGGGGATAAGGCGGGGAAAGGTATATGTACCGTGCTTATCATTGACTGACACGCGCCAACCATGTCATGACCTGACGGAAGCCTCCAACGCGTCGGCGTTACGATGCGGAGAAAATCCGCCTGTGCTCAATCTTGATACAACGATCCATAATGACGGTCAGACCGGCCCGGGTGGCTTTTTCCGCCGCTTCGGCATGATAGACGCCCAATTGCATCCAGATGACCCGGGCGTTGATGGCGATGGCCTGGTCAACTATGGCCGGGACGGCTTCCGGGCGGCGGAAGATATTGACAATTGCCACCGGTTCCGGGATGACGGCAAGATCGGGGTAACATGGAACGCCCAGGAGTGTTTTATGATTGGGATTGACGGGTATGATCTTATAGCCATGTTCCCGCATATAAGCGCTGACAGAATGGCTGGGGCGCCAGGGGTTATCGGAAAGACCGACAACGGCAATGGTGTTATATTCTTTTAATACGGCTTCGATGGCATCCATAATATTACAGGAACTTTGTCAGTATCTCCTCGATCTTGGCGCTGTTGGGGATATTAAAGCGGGGATTCTTCAGCAACAGCTTCACCATGTCCAGATAGGTGTCGGCCGGGCCCTGTGTTAAACGCAGATATTGCAGATGTTTACGCAGTACATTTATGTCTCCGCGTTTGGCCGGGCCGCTTAAAATGGAATCGGAGGGAGCCTTCTCCAGGTTCTCGGCCACTCCTTTTAACAAGGGAGCCAGTATTTTGTTTTTAGGTATATCCTTTATGCCGGCGTTTATCAGGATGCCTTCGGCCAGGTTGACCAGCGCGGTGGTATAGTTGGCGGTAAAAACGCCCGCTATGTGCAGAGCCAGTTTTTGATCGACCGTAAGATGAAGAAGCTTAGAATCTGTTTTTTCGGTCAGCTCTTCAACGAAAGGGCGGCACTCTTCGTCCCCTTCAAAAGAAAAAATGATATTCCGCCAGTGTTCCGGGGGGAGAAATTTTTGCGGAAAGCTTTGCATGGGGTGCCAACTGCCGCAATGGGCGCCTCGTTTACGGACGTGATCCAGCTCGTCCGATCCCAAAGCACCGCTGCTGTGCAAAACGATGCGTCCGTGTTGTTTAAACAGCAACAGCTTGCGTGTCGCTTCTTTCAGTGAGTCATCGGGAACAGCAAGAAATATAACCTGCAGATTATTGACCATCTCGATGGTTAGAAAATTGCTGTAGTCGTCCTCGGCCAAATATTTTGACTGGAACTGATTCTTTTCAAGAAGACCATACAGGTGAACCGTTCCGGGGTAAAGGTGGTCGAGCAGCCGGTAGAGGGAAGTGCCCAGGTTGCCGGCGCCAATGATCAGAAAGCGTTTGCCGCTATTAATCCCACTTGACATCATCGCTCTTTTCTCCCACATACTTGTCCTTAGGAAAAAAGCGTAAATAGATGATATCGCTAAGGGCAATGGCTTCCTTGGAATATGGGTTTATTTCATTCTCATAAAAAACATCGTCAATAATGCGTGAAGCTGATTTCCAGGTTTCTTCTTTGTTCAGCATATTGAGAAAATCGAGAAAAGATTGTTCATTCTTCCTGAACAGTTTTTTAATGATCTTACGGCGTATTCTCCCGACAACCATGGTGTTCAGGTCTTCCAGAGGGGAATCGGATTGAATCTGCCTGGCCACATGATCCGCCAGGTCACTGGCCACATTGCTTTTAACCGCCGGTTTTTCTTCAACAGGGGGCGAGGTTTTCTCAACGGAGGGGGTAAAAGCTTCTTCGGCAACATCCATATCATCAAAATCATCTTCAGGTTCTTCTTCCTGAAGAACAACCTCTTCTGTCGCGGGGGCCACTTCTATTTCGTCCACGTTAATATCCGGGGCCTGCTTTTCTATGTCTTCCAACTCAACAAAGGCCGTTTCCGTGGCCGGGGCTACCTCGGCTTCCGCGCGGGGCATGGTGCCGTCACGTAGCAGGGCTTCGATCTCTGCAAGATTTAAGGTCGTGATTTCATTTTCATACTTGGCTTTTTGAGCTTTTTCCGCGTAATCCGCAAGGTTGCGGTCGCTAAGGGCATCATAAAGAACATCCACCGAAAGGTCAACAATATCCTTTTGCTGGGCTTCGCCAATGGCTCCCATAATGGATTTGATTGTTTTCAGCGTTGTTTCCAGGGTATCGGTTTCAAAAGCCTTCTTGTCGATTTGATCGATCAAATCGGTGAACTGGCTTTTGGAAATGGAGTGCAGATACTTGGAGTTAAAATAGTCCGACAGGGCGTTCTTATAGTAGTCGAACCGTGAAAAATATTTCAGGGTATCGTATACTTCCATGGTGGAAACGGTATCGCTGTTGCGGAAAATAAACTGGGTCAGGGTACGGTGCGGTTTTACGACATAGTTCAGTTCCAGCTTGATGGCCCGTTCCAGCAGGTGGTTGAATTGCGTCAGGCTGAAAACGGCGTTGTCCTGAAGATGATCAAAAATCTTATCGATCAGCATACGCACCTGCGGTTCGTCATAGTCAAATCTTTCCGATTCAAATTTTTCTTCTTCCTCCCGTATCCACATTTGCACTTCCTGTTCAAAGAAGTGTTGCAGACTTTGGGGGATATTCAGGGTTTTTAAATAGGCCAGGGGAATGGCATCCATGCGCTGGTCTTTTAAAACGATATCCCGCATCCGGGCGGTGAAAAGATCAATGGTATTTTCCAGCATGCTTTTGAGCTCCTGTTTCTATGGCTTGGGCTGAGTAGCCAATTTACATTTAATGTTTCTTTTGATCAATTGATTAAAGGTCACGGTTTATTTTAATCCAGACCTCCCGTGTGCGCGGCCCGTCAAACTCACAAAAAAAGATGCCCTGCCAGCGACCGAGCATTAACCGGCCCCCGGAAAGGATTACCGATACCGAGGATCCGAACAGGGATGCTTTTATGTGCGCGGCGGAGTTGCCTTCAAAATGATGGTAACCGTCCTCAAAAGGGATGACCTTGTTCATTTCGAAAATCATGTCTCTCGGGACATCAGGATCCGCGTTTTCATTGATGGTGATGCCGGCTGTGGTATGGGGTATAAAAATAACGACCATGCCTTCATTAATTTTACTCTCGGCAACGATGCGCCGGACTTCAGAAGTTATGTCGATGAATTCCGTACGGGAGTGGCTTTTAAGTGTGAACTTATACATGGTTCCCCTCAGGTTTTAAGTTTTTTCTTGCGTGCGGCCGGAAAAAGCACATTGTTGAGTATCAACCGGTAGCCGGGGGAGTTACGGTGCAGGTCCAAATCCGTGGGCGGGTCTCCCACACGGTGTGTATAATCTTCGGGATCATGGCCGCCGTAGAAGGTGAAAGTGCCTTTGCCCAGCATACCGTGAATATATTTTACCTCATCCGTGCCTTCGATCTTGCCCATAATGGTGACGGCCGATTTTATCTTACTTTCCCGGAACATGGTGGTTTGGCCCATAAAGCCCTTTACCAGAGAAACGTGATTTTGGGTAAGCATGGTGGGCACGGGGTCATATTTGGCGGAAAATTCAAACAATGAAAAATAGTCGCTCTCCGGATCGCGTAAACGGGGTTGATTGCTGGGCGGCACATCGATGTCCGAATACTCATAGATAACGGGATCGGGGATGAGCTTAAAACCGGTAAAGGCAAAGGTTTGGCTGAAATCCAGTTTTTTGGCATAGTCGGGATCAATGGGGTCGCCGTCAAAGACCTCGGCGCATATATCCGTTTTGTATGCGCTCAGGGCGATATCCAGGGCATCGGTTGCCGAACACATGGCAAACAGAAATCCGCCTTTTTTTACATAGTCGCGGATTGCCCGGGCCACGGCCAGCTTTTCGCGGGAGACTTTACCAAAGCCCAGATCGGCAGCCCGTTTTTCGGACTCCTGTTGCCGGCGGATATACCAGCTTTCATTGCGGAAGCTGCTCCAGAACTTGCCATACTGACCCGTAAAATCTTCATGGTGCAGGTGCAGCCAGTCATAGTCGCTCAGCTTATCCTCTAACACCTCACGATCATATATCACGTCATATTCGATTTCGGCGTAGCTCATGGCCAGGGTAACGGCATCGTCCCAGGGCTGATAGCCCGGCGGCGAGTAGACGGCGATTTTGGGCGCCTTTTCCAGCAAGACCTTTTCCATATTGTTTTGCTCGATTTCGGCATAAATCCCGTTTACCGTTCCGGCGTCAATCACGGTATAGCTTACGCCGCGCAATTGCAGCATCTGCTCAAAGAGGGGGGCGGCGGTAAACAGGAACGAGCCGCCGCGGTAGTTGAGCAGCCATTCCACATTGATATTGCTTTTTAACACCTGATAAGCCACACCGTAGGCTTTAAGGTGGTTTTGCTGGCTGTTATCCATGGGAATGAGCAGGTACTGGGCCCGGATCAGGAAGACTCCGGCCAGGAGAAAAAGGGAGATTTTTTTCAACATGGTTTAATCCGCCTTTTGGGTGTTAAGGGTCTCGCTTATTTCCCTGGCTTGCCGGCGCGCTTCATCGGTATAAAAGCTGTAGGGGAATTTTTGCAGGATGATTTCAAAAACGGCCAGGGCCCGTCCTTTTTCATCTCTTTTTTGATACAGTCCGGCCAGCAGAAAAAATATCTCGTCCGCCTTTTCATCCTCTTTATTGTTTTCCAGCCAGGCGTGGGCTGTGGCTATGGCGGCATCATACTTTTTAAGACGACTGTATAGCCGGATGGCGGCGGTGGCCGCCAAACGGGACAAGGAGCCGCCGGTGGTCGCTAACTGGGAAAACTCCCCGGCGGCTTCACTCTCCTTTTTCTGCCTTTGAAGCAGGGCGGCATGGGCATAGTTGCTCAGGGCCAGGCTGTCACGGTTGAGGTTGTTCAGCAAAAACAACCGCTCCAGGATGTTGTTGGAAAGGGAGTCGGACAGACCGGTTTGTCCCAACAGGGAACGGTAGAGCTTTTTGGCCTTTTGAAACCGGCTTTGATAAAAGGCGATTTCAGCCTGTTGCCATAACCCGAAGGACTTATAGCGATCCGAAGTCACGGAGGCGTAAAAGGTCAGGGCTGCTTTAAGGTCGTTCTTTAACAGGTAAACATCGGCCAGTTTTAGGCGCAGGGCATCACCGCTGCCCGTACCGCCGGTGCTGACGGGGAAACGGGTGTAGTAGTGAAGGGCTTCATCCAGATCGTTAAAATAATCCTTGTGGATGTCACCGGCTAAAAGAGCGGCCCGTACTTTTTGATGGCTTTGACTGGTAATCAGAGATTCCAGTAACCGCAAAGCCTGTTCGATATGATCGCCGGCTTTTTGCGGAGACCGTTCCCGTAAGGTGCGCGCGTAGGCATAATGTGAACGGGCCAGGTGATAGGTTGGAGCGGCCGCGCGCACGCCGCCGGTCTTTTCCAGCATCAGTTCGTAACCGCGTATGGCCCAGGGCCAGGCTTTGCTGCGTTCCGCCTCGTTGATAAAACGGTTCAGATAGGTAAAAACCGGTTTTCCTTTTGTCCGGGCTTCAATCCCGCGCACGATTTCAAAAGCCTTTTCAAAATTTCCGTCCCGCATATACATATAGGCCAGCAACTCCCGGATACGGGGGTCCCGTCCCTTGTCCTCCTCCCGGATAACCGTGATCAGGCGTTCGGTATGTTCGCCGTCGCGCGCCATGTTAAGCATCATGGAACGTATGTAGGAATATTGTCCGGGTTTTTGGCGCAGGTAAGCCAGGTAATACCTGGCCGCCTGCTCATAGTTCAACTGGGCACGGTACAGGTTGGCGATATCCATCAGAAAACTTGTTTGTTGCGGGAAGGCGCGCAGCGCCTGTTTGTAAACATCGATGGCCTCATCCAGCAGGCGGACACTGTACATGGCCTGAGCCACCAGGCGATAACGCATGGCGTCTTCGCGGCCCTGAGTTAAAACCTGCCGCCATATTTCCAGGGCTCTTTCCTTTTCATGCTTTAAAAACCAGGCCGTGCCCAGGGTGATACGATAGGGGTATACAGCGGGCTTTCGCCGTACAACATCCTCCAGAAAAGCGATGCGTTCATCATAAAGATTCAGTTCCTGATAGCAGCGGCTGATGTTGTTGATCACCTTGGGGGTAATCTTTCCTTCACGGTAAAGTGACTGGAGCGTCGATAAGGCCGAGGCATATTGCCCGGCGCGCATCAACCGCTCGGAGAGTTTAACTTTTTCGTTATAGCTGCCCTGGGCCTGGCCGAAGGCGCTCCATAACAACAAAATCAACAAGGCTTTAGCCATGGTGGAAATGGGGAATGATTTCATCGCAAATCATAAGTCCTTTGGCTGTTAAGCGGAAATGATCGTCCTCAAAACGGGCAAAGCCGCCGCGGATCAACTCTTCGGTCTGATGCCTGAAGAGTGTATCAAAGCCGGAGTGGAAACGGCCGGTAAAACGTTTTAAATCGATTCCCGCCCGGGTACGCAACCCCAGCATTACTGTTTCAAACATACGCGTTTCATCGTCAAGCTGTTCCTTAAAACGAACCACCGACTCACCGGCCTCTATTTGGCGGTTGTAACCGGTGGCGGAACGTATGTTGCTCCAGCGCTGTTCCGGCCAGTAGCTGTGGGCGGAAGGGCCAAAGCCCAGGTAGGGGGTATGGTCCCAATATTTACTGTTATGCCGGGAATAGTATTGTTCGCCCCGGGAAAAATTAGACACTTCGTATAAAATATAACCGGCCTTTTCCAAGGCCCCGATGGTTGTTTCATAAAGCTTTTGTTCCAGGATATCCGGGGCGGGTTTTATTTTGCCCTCTTCCCGCCAGCGGTGGAACAGGGTACCCTCTTCATAGATCAGGTTATAGGCGGAAATATGTTCGGGAGCCAGGGCCCGTATCCGTTGCAGGTTTAGTTCCCACCGTCCAAGGGTTTGTCCGGGCAGGGCAAAAATAAGATCCAGGCTGATATTGTCAAAACCGGCCTGGCGGGCTTCGGAAAAGGATTGAACGGCCTGGCGGGCGGAGTGAATCCGTCCCAGCGCTTTTAAATCCGTATCGTCAAAACTTTGCACGCCCATGCTCAGACGGTTAACCCCCAGGCTTTTAAAGGCCTTAAGCTTCTCCGGCCCAATGGTGCCCGGGTTGGCTTCCAGTGTTATTTCGCAGCCGCTGTGAATGGGAAAGGTCTGGTGCAACGCTTCGAGAATCTGTTCCAGTTCACCGGGGCTGAGCAGGGAGGGGGTGCCGCCGCCGAAATAGATGGTATCAAAGGGGCGGGTGGTATAGGGTTCCCGGCCGTAGCTCTGAATCTCGCGGATCAGCGCCGGGATAAATCCGGCCCGGCTGTCCTGCCGGGTGATGGAGTAGAAATCGCAATAGGCACATTTGGTGTCACAATAGGGTATATGTACGTAAAGCCCGGGCCGGCCGGTAATGTTTTTGGCCATAAAAGACGCCCTGTTTAACGGATGATCGTACCGATACGGTTGAAACGGATCATTTTATAAAAACGGCTCAGCGGTTGCCGCGTATCAAAAGAGAAGTAAATCACCAATGCGTGTCCGATAATATTGTCATGGGGAACAAATCCCCAAAAGCGGCTGTCGAGGCTGTTGTCCCGGTTATCGCCCATGGCCCAGTAGGCGTCTTCGGGCAGGGTGACGGGGCCGTAATTGTCCCGGCTGCCCAGACGCATAAATGTCCGTACGCCCGGGGTATTCCGGGGTTGAATGCTGCTGTCGATAAATTTCATGTGTGGCGGTTTGGGGAAGGGTTTGCCATCCACAAACACCTCTTTATTTACAATTTCCACCGTCTGCCCGCCTTTGGCGATGCAGCGCTTGATGTAGTCCACGTTGGGATCCAGGGGATAACGGAAAATGATAATATCATAAGGTTCGGGGTCGCGAATGGCCGGGAAACGGTACCAGGGCAGGTTGACGCCAATGCTGGTATAGGGTATGCCGATCCAGTCCGGGGTGCGCATGCCATAGGTAAATTTGTTTACCAGAAGAAAATCGCCGATCAGCAGCGTGTCCTCCATGGAGCCTGTGGGAATGGTATAGGCTCCGACAATCAACTGGCGTATGACCAGCGCGGCCAGCAGGGCCATAAACAGTCCTTCCAAAAAATCCCGGGATCGCTTGTTGGGCTCTTCCTGTTTCTTACTCAAAATGCCTCCGTCACACTAATATTTAATCGTTGTCGCCATCCATCGAGAGCACGGCCAGAAAAGCCTCCTGCGGGATTTCCACGCGACCGATTTGCTTCATACGTTTTTTACCTTCTTTTTGTTTCTCCAGCAATTTACGCTTGCGGGAGATATCTCCACCATAACACTTGGCCAGTACATTCTTGCGCAGGGCCTTAACGGTTTGACGGGCGATGATTTTGCTGCCAATGGCCGCCTGTATGGCCACTTCGAACATCTGTTGCGGGATGAGCTTTTTCAGGTGGCGGGTCAGTTTGCGTCCCCATTCATAGGATTTGTCGTTGTGAACGATGGTGGACAGCGCATCCAGCGGTTCGCCGTTGATCAAAATATCCAGCTTAACCAGTTTGGATTCCCGGTATTCGTCAAAATCGTAATCCAGCGAAGCATAGCCCCGTGTATAGGATTTCAGCTTATCGTAAAAGTCGAAGATCACCTCGGCCAGCGGGAACAGAAAAGTCATATCGGCGCGATTGGTGTCCAGATAGGCCTGGTTGACGTAAATGGCTCTTTTTTCCGTGCTGAGCCGCATAATGTTTCCGATATATTCCGGCGGAGTGATGATCTGCGCCCGGATATAGGGTTCTTCTATTTTGGAAATAACGCCGGCATTGGGCAGGTCGGCCGGATTGTCGATTTCCCGGACTTCGCCATTGGTGAGATGCACACGGTAAACCACGTTGGGTACGGTGTTGATGATGCTCAGATTGTATTCGCGCTCCAGCCGTTCCTGAACGATCTCCATGTGCAGCAATCCCAGAAAACCGCAACGGAAGCCGAAGCCGAGCGCCTTGGAGGTTTCCGGTACGTAGACCAGGGCGGAATCATTCAGGGAAAGTTTTTCAAGGGCATCGCGCAGGTTTTCAAAATCTTCGCTGATGATGGGATAGATGCCGGAGAAAACCATCGGTTTAACTTCCTTGTATCCGGGAAGAGCCTCGCTGGCGGGATCGCGGGTCAGGGTGACCGTATCGCCTACCTTGGTATCGCGGACATTCTTGGCGCCGGTGATCAAATAGCCCACCTCACCGGCCTGCAGTTCCTTTACCGGTTCCCGCGAAATGCGTAAAATACCGATCTCGTCGGCACTGTAATCCTGGAGCGTACTCATGAATCTTACCAGATCCCCCTTGCGCAGTACCCCGTTAAAAACACGCACAAAGGCGATGGCGCCACGATAGCTGTCGAAGATGGAATCGAAAATCAAGGCCTGTAATTTGCCGTCTTTATCACCTTTGGGGGCGGGGATTTCGGTAATGATTCTTTCCAGAATATCATGTATGCCCAGGCCCGTTTTGGCGCTGGCCGGTAAAATCTCACTCTCGTCGCAGCCGATCAATTCAACAATCTGCCGCTTTACATTGTCCACTTCGGCACTGGGCAGATCCACTTTGTTGATCACCGGAATGATGGCCAGATCGTTTTCAATGGCCAGAAAAAGGTTGCTTATGGTCTGCGCTTCAACACCCTGAGCAGCATCGACGATCAGCAATGCACCTTCACAGGCCGCCAGGCTGCGGGAAACCTCATAGCTGAAATCCACGTGTCCCGGGGTGTCTATCAGGTTAAAAATGTAGTCCTTTTTGTCATCGCCCTTATATGTCATGCGTATGGCGTGGGATTTTATGGTGATGCCGCGCTCACGTTCCAGATCCATGCTGTCCAGAATCTGTTCTTTCAAATCACGGTGGGCGATGGTATGGGTTTCTTCCAGCAGGCGGTCCGCCAGGGTGGACTTGCCGTGGTCAATATGGGCAATGATGCAAAAATTGCGGATATTTTCTTGATTCATGTTTTTTTATGTCAATATTTAGATTGTAGCCAAGAAACTTAACCAATGCCCCCCACAAAAGCAATCACAGACATACTCCCGCCTGCGGATTTTGTGGCCGGAGAGTTAGGGCGCGAGGCAATAAAAACATTCCCGGAGTCAACCCTTTATAAGCGGTGTCGATAGATATCACTTGATTTTGATGGCATAAGCTTTAAATTATGCCGTTTTTTCATTACCGGATGTGATATATTATATCGATAACATGCCTTTGACTATTATTAGGAAGTGACAATTGAAATGACAGATTTTTATTCTTTACGTCTTGAAGAAAAAATCGAAACATTGAAAGAACGGGAAGATTTGCCAAAACATATTGGTATCATCATGGATGGCAACGGCCGCTGGGCCAAAGCCAAGGGACTGCCCCGGGTTGCCGGACACAATGTGGGGGTGCATTCCGTGGAGGAAGTTGTCGAGGGCTGCGCCGAGATCGGGATAAATAATCTTACCATATATACTTTTTCCGAGGAAAACTGGAAACGGCCCTCGCGCGAAGTGGCGGCTCTGATGCAGCTTCTGGTAACCACCATTAACCGCAAGTTAAAGAAACTGGTAAAGCAGAATGTTCAAATCCGCACCATCGGCCATTTAAACAAATTGCCCTCCAGCGCTCAGCGCACCATGATGTCCGCCATTCAAAAAACGAAAAGAAATACCGGGCTTATTTTAAACGTGGCTCTCTCCTACGGAGGCCGTCAGGAACTCATCGACGCCTTCCGCAAGCTGGCTCAGTTGGTGAGCAGTGGCGAAATCAGCCCCGAAGAGATTAATGATCAGCTCATCAGCAACGAACTGGATACCAAAGGACAGCCTGATCCCGATCTGATCATCCGTACCGGCGGGGAAAACAGAATCAGCAACTTTTTACTTTGGCAAATAGCCTACTCTGAAATTTATGTGACGGATACCCCCTGGCCGGAATTCCGGAAATCCCAGCTGGCGGATGCCTTGTGGAGTTTTTTACAGCGGGAACGTCGCTATGGCATGATAACCGAGCAAATTAAGGGTAAGGCCACCGTCCCCCAATTCTAATGCCTGATAAAAAAAACATACAGCAGCTTAAGCGTTATACGCTTTCTTTTAAGCTATTCTTCCAGGCCTTCTGGAAAACAATCCTTACCTGGGTTATACTGGTAACTTTTGTGGTCGTGGCCATTCACTATAATGTCGACAAATCCGTTATCGGTGGTTTTGTTGTAATTTTCGGCATCATTTCACAGGCTTTTATCGGGCTGATAAACATCATTGGCTTGGTGCCTCTTGTGGGGCCCATCGTGGCAAAAGTTCTGGCCCTGCCACTTTTCTGGCTGATCAATGCCCTGGGGTACTTTGTTTCCATTATCGCCATTAAACGCGGCTATAGCAAGGATGTGGTTAATTACCGCATTCTCACCGTGGTACTGCTGGTGGGTATTGTCATCGGCTTTATCCTCGGCAAAATAATTTAGCGCTATTATGACTCCCTATTCACAGACGGTTGAGGAACTGTTTGATCTGCAAAAATATGCCATCAAACTGGGGCTGGATAATATCACCGCTCTGGCACGGGTTCTGGATCATCCCGAAAAAAAATACCCGGTGATCCATGTAGCCGGAACCAACGGGAAAGGAAGTACCTGCCTCTATCTGGCACAGATTCTTCGGGCACATGGTTTTAAGACCGGTCTTTTTACCAGCCCCCATCTGGTGGACTTCCGTGAGCGCATCCGCGTGGATGAAAAACTTATCCCCCGGGAAGATGTGATCGACTTTTGGCAGCGTCTGAAAAAAACGGTACTGGAACTGAAAGCCACCTTTTTTGATACGACCACGGCCATGGCGCTGGATCATTTTGCGCGGAGCAATGTGGATGTGGTGGTTATGGAAACCGGGCTGGGCGGACGTCTGGATTCGACCAATATTGTCCCCGCGGAAATGGCCGTTATCACCCCCATCGGCTTTGACCACCAAAAACAACTGGGCAACACCCTGGCCGGAATTGCCGGAGAAAAGGCCGGGATAATAAAGACGGCGATTCCCGTTTTTACCGGACGCCAACCCCGGGAGGCCATGGACGTATTGCGCCAGACATGCCGGCGGCAAAAATCTTTTTTACACACGGTGGCGGAGGAAACACACATAGAGTATCACCCGGGCCGGAAGGGAGATTTTCAGATGAAAAGCGCGGGTATTCATATTGCCGGCCGTCTGCCGCAACCGGGGCGTTTTCAGTTGGAGAACCTGGCCCTGGCTCTGAACACGGCGCGTTTTTTCATGAAACAACGGGGACAGGCGCTTGAGGCGGAAAAGGTGGAGCGCCGTTTGCCGCAAATGCGCTGGCCGGGAAGGCTGGAGCTTGTGCGCCGGAAACCGGATGTGTTTTTTGATGTTAGCCATAACCTGCCGGGGATAAAAGCCTCCATGGAGGTGCTTTCGGAAGAAGCGACAACCGGAAAACGTTATCTGCTGCTGGGCCTGGTAAATGACAAGGACATGTCCCGGATTGTTCGCTATCTGAGTTCCCTGTTTGAGTTTATCGTGGTGACCGAACCGCAAAGCAGCCGGCGGCAAGAGGGGGAACTTTTATATCAGGCCTTTTTACAGCACACACAAAATGTAAAATTAATTAAAGATTTGGTGCTGGCATACGAATCCTCGCTAAGCATGCTTGGAAAAAACGATACCCTGGTGGTGATGGGCAGTCACTATCTGGTGGGTGCTTTGAAAGCACGGGTTGACAAAAAGCAGCAACTACGTTAAATTATTGGACTTTCATACAAAATCCTATAAAAAAACCTCGAAAAGACAATTACAGTAAAAAGATAACAACTTCCCAGGTATGTTCCGGGCCTCATAAATTATTTCAAAAATTTAATATTTCTTTAATACCGGAGATGCCGACACAATCTATTTAATTTAAAGGACCTGCCATGTTAGACATTGAAGAGTTAAAAACGAAGAAGATTACCGAATTAACGGATATCGCCAATAAGCTCAATATTACCGGATTCTCCGGTTTAAAAAAACAAGAACTGATATTTAGAATTCTGGAAGAGCAGACCGCACAGGAGGGTTTGATTTTTTCCAAGGGGGTGTTGGAAATCCTGCCCGACGGATACGGTTTCCTACGCTCGCAAAACTATAGCTATTTACCCGGTCCGGACGATATTTATGTCTCTCCGTCCCAAATTAAGCGCTTCGGTCTGCGCACGGGAGATACGGTAACCGGTCAAATCCGGCCGCCCAAGGACAATGAGCGCTTTTTTGCCCTGCTGCGCGTGGAAGCGGTTAATTTCGAAAGTCCTGAAAAAGCCCGCGAACGTAAATTCTTTGACACACTCACCCCACTTTATCCCGATGAAAAAATAGAACTTGAAACCGATCGCAATGATTATTCCATGCGGGTAATGAACCTGTTGACTCCGTTGGGCAAGGGGCAGCGTGGCTTGATTGTTGCCCAGCCCCGTACCGGTAAAACCATTTTGATGCAAAAGATCGCCAATGCCATTTCCCGCAATCATCCGGAAGTGGAACTGATGGTTCTGTTGATCGATGAGCGGCCGGAAGAGGTTACCGACATGGAACGTTCGGTCGATGCCGAGGTGATCAGTTCAACTTTTGACGAACCGGCCGAGCGTCATGTGCAGGTGGCGGAAATGGTGCTGGAAAAAGCAAAAAGGCTGGTGGAGTACAATAAGGATGTGGTCATTTTACTGGATAGCGTGACCCGCCTGGCCCGCGCCCACAATACCGTGATTCCCCATAGCGGCAAAATCCTTTCCGGTGGTGTGGACTCCAACGCCCTGCAAAAGCCCAAACGCTTCTTTGGCAGTGCCCGTAATATTGAGGAGGGCGGCAGTTTAACCATAATTGCCACCGCTCTGATCGACACCGGTTCACGTATGGATGAAGTGATCTTTGAAGAATTTAAGGGTACCGGCAATATGGAGCTGGTTCTGGATCGCCGTCTGTCCGACCGTCGTATTTTTCCGGCGATTGATATCAACAAGTCCGGTACGCGTAAGGAAGAACTGTTGCTCTCCCGCGAGGAGCTGTCACGCATCTGGGTGTTGCGTAAATTCCTGAATGAAATGAATGTGATCGAGGGGATGGAGTTTCTGCTGGACAAAATGCGTGAAACAAAAAGTAACCGTGATTTTCTACGCTCCATGAACTCTTAGGAAACGGCCACGCCGCTCAGCCCCTGATGTGAAAATATGTGATTAGCCTTGAATATGGGATTAAAATAAATTATATTCCAAGGCTATTGACAACGGAGGATTTAATGAAAGCAAATATTCATCCAAAATATGATTACGTGGTTTATAAGGACACCTCATCGGATTTCGCCTTTTTAACCCGCTCAACCGCGACCTCAAGTGAAAAGATCAAATGGGAAGATGGTAATGAGTATCCGCTGATCAAGGTGGAAATCTCAAGCGCCTCTCACCCTTTCTTTACCGGTAAACAGATGCTTGTGGATTCTGCCGGTCGTGTTGAAAAATTCAGAAGAAAATACAATCGTTAAGTATATTTTTCCGATTTTAATTTTGAGCGGAATGACCCCATGTCATTCCGTTTTTTGTTTCTCCCAACTCCAAACCGAAAACAACCATGAAAGATAAAATTTTAGCCTTGCAGGAAAAACGGCATGTATTGAACGAGGCGCTATCGCAGCCAGATATCCATAAGGATCCGAAGCGCTTCCGGGACTTAAGCCGTGAGCACAGTGAGTTGTCGAAAATCCTCGATGTGGGGGATCCTTATCTGAAAGTGCTTGCCGAGTACGAGGGAAATAAAGAACTTATCGCCGAGGCTGAGGACCCTGAATTGGTGGAAATGGCGGAAATGGAGCTGGCCGAACTGGAGGAGAAGCTGAAAAAGTATGAAGATGCCTTAAAGGTTCTTCTTCTGCCGAAAGACCCGGAAGATCATAAAAATGCCATTATCGAAATTCGTGCCGGTACCGGTGGCGATGAAGCGGCCATTTTTGCCGGTGATCTCTATCGTATGTATAGTAAATTTTGTGAGCAAAACGGTTTTAAGACGGATATCATGAGCTCCAACCCTTCCGAGCGCGGCGGGTTTAAAGAGGTGATCATGTCACTTGAAGGTGAAAATGCCTATGGTACCCTGAAATTTGAAAGCGGTGTTCACCGGGTACAGCGTGTACCCGATACGGAAACCCAGGGCCGTATTCATACCTCCGCCGTGTCGGTGGTGGTATTACCGGAAGCCGAGGATGTGGATGTGGAGCTGGATCCGAATGAACTGCGCATAGACGTGTTTCGCTCCAGCGGCCCCGGAGGACAAAGCGTTAATACCACGGATTCCGCCGTGCGCATAACCCACGTACCGACCGGAATCGTTGTAAGCTGTCAGGATGAAAAGTCCCAGCTGAAAAACAAGACAAAAGCGCTTAAGGTGCTGCGCAGCCGTCTTATGGATATGGCTCTTTCCGAACAGCGCGAGCAGGTGGCCAAACAGCGTAAATCGATGGTGGGAAGCGGTGACCGCAGTGCCAAGATCCGCACCTATAACTATCCACAGGGTCGCGTTACCGATCACCGCATAAACCTGACTCTCTATAAATTGGATCGCGTCATGGAAGGTGATTTGGGGGAGCTGATCGAAGCCTTGAATATGGCCGAACGTTCCGCTCAGCTGGAAAGTATCTCCTCTTAGGCTCTAAAATAGAGCTTTTTTTGTGACGATGATCATTTCTTCTCCCCGAAATCTATTAAAATATCAAATTATTTTACACTCGTTGTTGCATTTTTATAGATATCTCTTATATTTACAGCCATCCGATCTGGCTTTAAAATATTTACGGATAAATCCCACCCTGAACGGACTCAGACAAAGTTAGCTATTTTCCACATCCATTAGGTATGACATCGGTTGTGGTCCGGATTCCCAAATAGATCCCAAAAGTAACTTCATTTCATCAAAACGAAAGGAGATATGATGAAGAAACTAGCTGCACTTGTCGTCGCGTTTGTATTTACCTTAACCATAGCGATGGGGGTTCTCAATACCGCCAAAACGACCATTACCCCAAAAAGTGGTCATACCTATTCGCTGTTGGTTGTTTTTCCTCCTCCGGGACTTCCTAAGGATAAGAAAAAGAAAGACGGACAATAGTATCTACCGTCTATGCAATCGATAAAGTGTTAATACATTAACAACTAAAACAATTGCTTATTCGTTTTTGTTTTTAGATGTTTTTGATTAATTTAAAAACCTCGGGGTAATAACTCCGGGGTTTTTTTGTTTCACTAAAAGAAGGAGACAGTTATGTCACGAGGCACAGTAAATAAAGTTATCCTTTTAGGGCGTTTGGGTAAAGACCCGGAAATGCGTTACGCCCCGAGTGGGACAGCCCTTGCCACCTTTTCCCTGGCGACCAATCACAGGCAAAAGAACAAGGAGGGCGAATGGGAGGAGAAAACCGAATGGCATAATATTTTAGCCTTTGGTAAAACGGCTGAAGTGGCCGGTGAATACCTGAAAAAGGGTAAGCTGGTCTTTATCGAAGGGCGCCTTCAGACCTCCAGTTGGGAAGATGATAAGGGGCAACGACGTTATAAAACGGAAGTTGTGGCCTCAAACATGCAATTGGTAGGTTCCAAGGGGGATGAGAGAGATTCGGCCTACTCCGGCTCCGCTCCGGCTGCGGAAAGTAAGCCCGCGGCATCACCGCCACCGGCCGCCACTCCGGCAGATGACGAAGATGACCTGCCGTTCTAACTCAGGAAAGGTATAGGGACGTGGATGAACTAAATCAGGATACGATAGCAAAACTCAATAAAACGGCGAAGGAAGCCGTAAAATACGCACAGGCGAAATATTCGCATTTTAAGGTGGGGGCAGCGCTGCTGGCGGATTCCGGAGAAATTTTTCCCGGAACCAATGTGGAAAGCAGCTCCTATAGCTTAACACTTTGTGCGGAACGGGTGGCATTGGTTAAAGCGCTTTCAGAGGGGACCACCCGTTTTAAAGCAATTTCAATCTTTGCGGAAAAGCTGGATTTCTGTCCCCCTTGCGGGGCATGCCGGCAGTTATTGTATGATTATGCACCGGATATCGACGTCTACCTGACAAACGGCTCGGAGTATAAAAAATATTCCTTGAAAGAACTTTTACCACACGCATTTGACGAATCACAATTAAAAAACATATGAAAAAAGGTATACTTATAGGTATTTCCGGTGCCTCCGGTTCCGGAAAAACATTAATCGCCCGTACAATCATGGATCAAATGGTTTCAAGCAGTGTGACCATGATACAGGAAGACTCTTATTACAAGGATTTGTCCAATATACCGTATGACGAACGCACCGGACGCAACTTTGACCATCCCGATGCCTTTGACCATGACCTGCTGTTTTCCCAGATGCATGACCTGTTGCATGGCAAAAGCATTTCTCATCCGGTTTATGATTATAAAACCCACAGCCGTTCCAGCGAAACTCAGACGGTGGAACCACAGGCCATCATCGTTTTGGAAGGTATTTTGATCCTCAATGATCCCCGGCTGCGCGAGTTGATGGATATTAAGATTTTTGTGGATACGGCTCCGGATATCTGCTTTATAAGGCGGCTGAAACGTGACATTGCCGAACGCGGACGCTCGGTTGATTCGGTGATAAACCAGTATATGGAAACCGTGCGTCCCATGTATTTTCAATTTATTGAACCCTCTAAACGTCATGCCGACCTGATTATTCCCCGCGGCGGAAAGAATACGGTGGCCATTGATGTGATCTCAACAAAGATCAAGGATTTACTCGCCAAAAATAAAAGGAATTAGTCCTACACATGAATATTCTCAAACAACATACCGGCTGGATAGAGGTGATATGCGGCAGTATGTTTAGCGGAAAAACGGAAGAACTGATCCGGCGTATGCGCAGGGCCATGATCGCCCGGCAAAAAATAGAACTGTTTAAACCGGAAATCGATAAAAGGTACAGTGAAACGGAAATAGTTTCACATGATCAGCAAAAGATTCCCTCACACGCTATTAAAGACCCCATGCAGATATTTGATTTTGCCCTGGAAGCACAGGTTGTCGGAATCGATGAGGCCCAGTTTTTGGGGAAAGATCTGGTTAAGGTATGTCAAACCCTGGCCAATATGGGAAAGCGCGTTATCGTTGCCGGTTTGGATCAGGATTACCGGGGTATCCCTTTCGACCCAATTCCCGAACTGCTGGCGGTAGCGGAATATATAACAAAAACTCATGCTATCTGTGTTATCTGCGGCAATCCGGCCAATCACACCCAGCGCATCTCCGATGATAAACGCAAGGTTGTCATCGGCGCTTCGGAAATCTATGAAGCCCGCTGCCGGAACTGTTTTGAACCCCCTAAGAAAGAGGAAAAAAAATGAGCACCATGAGCGATATCTTGTTCGGCTTTTTTGGACTGTTTACTCTGGTCGGTATTGCCTTTCTGTTTTCCACAAACCGTGGGGCCATAAAGTGGCGCCAGGTAGGCATGGGCCTGCTTATGCAGATAGTGTTTGCCATTTTCGTTATACACATTCCCTGGGGAGAAAGAATATTTAATGCCATCGGGCAAATCTTTGTACAGATCATTGCCTTCACCAACGAAGGATCCGCCTTTGTCTTTGGGGCCTTGGCCGATCAGGGTAAATTTGGCGAGGCCTTTTCGCCGGAGCTTCAATCACAGGGTGTCGGTTTTCTTTTTGCCTTTCAGGTCTTGCCTACCATTATCTTTTTTTCATCCCTGATGTCGGTTCTTTATCATTTGGGCATCATGCAAAAAATTGTTCAGGGGATGGCCTGGGTTATGGCCAAGCTTTTAAAAATCAGCGGGGCGGAGTCCATCTCCGTGGCGGCCAATGTCTTTATCGGCCAGACGGAAGCCCCTTTGGTGGTAAGGCCTTATGTGGATCCGATGACCCGTTCCGAACTGCTTACCCTGATGATTGGCGGGATGGCCACCATTGCCGGCGGGGTATTGGCGGCCTACGTGGGGCTTCTGGGCGGATCCGATCCCGTGAAACAGCTCTTTTACGCCAAGCATCTTCTTTCGGCCAGCATCATGGCGGCCCCGGCCACAATTGTTATTGCCAAAATACTGGTGCCGGAAACCGAAACATCAAAAACCATGGGCGAGGTTAAAGTCAACATTGAAAAGACCAATTCCAATGTCATCGAAGCGGCGGCCACCGGCGCGGGGGACGGACTGCAACTGGCGCTGAATGTTGCCGGGATGCTTTTGGCTTTTATCGCTCTGATTGCCATGGTCAATTTTATCATGACCATGGTTATAACCGATTGGATGGGGATCACCACCGCCAGCGGCGCCCCGGTGACCCTGCAGGTTGTGTTGGGATATCTGCTTAGCCCCATTGCCTGGCTGATCGGCGTACCCTGGCATGACGCCATAACCGTCGGCTCCCTGATCGGTGAGAAGATGGTTATTAACGAATTTATTGCTTATCTCGATTTATCGCGTATAATACCGACAGGGGAACTGGGTGAAAAAGCCATTATTATTTCCACCTATGCCTTGTGTGGTTTTGCCAATTTTTCATCCATCGCCATACAAATCGGTGGTATTGGCGGCATCGCGCCCAGACGACGTTCGGATATCGCTAAAATGGGTTTGAAGGCGGTGCTGGGCGGTACTCTGGCCACATTTATGACGGCAACCATCGCGGGCGTATTGATCGGCCTGTTATAGAAAGTGAGTGGAATGAAATCGTTTTTTAAATATTTGCTGGTTTTGCTTTCCGGTTTTGTTATTTTATTTTTGCTTTTGTTCCTGGTTATTTCCTCGCTGGGTTCTTCGGAACCAGCGGTGCCGGATGAGGCCTACCTGGATATTTCACTTTCGGGAACTTTACCGGATTATGCCCCTTCCGACCCGTTCCAGGAACTGACTCAGTCCAAAGCCCTGAGCCTGCAATCCCTGCGCGATGTACTGGAAAAAGCCGCCGTGGATGAACGTATTCATGCCGTGGTTATACATTTTAACTTTCCGCAACTGGGGCTGGCCCAGGTAGAGGAGCTACGGGAGGCCATTCGGCGCTACCGTGAAAGTGGCAAGAAAATCTATGCCCAGATACCCATGGGTTTTACCCGGGACTATCTGGTGGCGGCGGCCTGTGATTCCGTTTTCATGCCGGAAACGGCCAATCTGTTTTTAACGGGAATCAGCAGTGAGGTGACCCACTACAAGGATTTGTTGGAGAAAATCGGGGTGGAGGCGGAATATGTTCATGCCGGCACCTACAAAACCGCACCCGAGCAATACACCCGTTCCAGCTCCTCGGATGCGCAAAAAGAAGTTTTGAACCGCATTCTGGATCAGGTGTTTGACGGCATTCTGGAGATGGTGGCCACTTCCCGGGGGCTGTCGCGGGAGCGGGTTAACGAACTGATTAATCGCGTCAGCGGTTTTACCGGGGAGATGGCTCTGGAAGCAGGCCTGATCGATGCGGCGCGTCCCTTGCGGGTTCTAACGGATCGTTTTGAGGACGGCGGCTGGCAGAAGATATCCGCCCGGCAATATGCCCGTATTCCGGTAAGTTCTCTGGGAATCCGTAATAAAGAGCGGATAGCGGTGATTGAAGTTCAGGGAGTTATTGCCGGGGGATCGAACAGTAATGATCCTTTTTTGGGTACGGTGGCCGGCAGCGATGATATCATCCGGGATATCCGCAAAGCGGCTAAATCACGCACGACCAAAGCCATAATTTTGCGTATTGACAGTCCGGGCGGCTCGGCCATACATTCCGATGCCATCTATGAAGCGGTAAAGCGGGCCGCCGAAGAGAAACCGGTGATAGCCACGATCGGTGATTATGGCGCCTCGGGCGGTTACTATGTGGCCCTGGCCGCCGATACGATTGTTGCCAATTCCCTGAGTCTTGTCGGTTCCATAGGTGTTTTCGCCGGTAAGTTCAGTCTGAACGGTTTAAATAAAAAGGTCGGTATCGGCATAGATCGTATTTCCCGTGGGGAGAATGCCGCCCTTTTTTCCACCAACAGTCGTTGGAGTGCCACGGAGCGTAAACTTATGCAGGGGCTGATAGATAAGTTTTATCAATATTTTGTGCAAATTACCGCCAGCCATCGCCGGCTGAGTTTTGAACAGGCCGATGACGTGGCCCGGGGGCGCGTATGGAGCGGTGTTGACGGCTTGGAGAAGAAGCTGTTGGATGCCCGGGGCACATTTTACGCGGCGGTAGATATTGCCAAGCAAAAAGCGGGTATTGCTCCGGAAACCTCGGTGCGCCTGGCCTATTTCCCACGGGAGAAAAAACTTTTTGCCGAGCTTTTTTCCTTTATGTCCCAGGCCGGGCAGATATTAAACTTATGGGAAAATCCATTGGAAAAGCTGGTGAGAAATTATCAAAACAAAACTTTGCTTATCGTACCATATAAAATAAGTTGGCAATGATAAAAAAAGAAAATCGCACCCTGTCCAATCTTTTAAGTTTTATCCGGATATTTTTTATAATACCGGCCTTCTTTCTGATAAAGGAACAGCGTAACGATCTGGTGTTGTGGCTGGCCACCGTGGCCATGTTCACGGACTGGCTGGATGGTTTTCTGGCCCGGCGCTGGAACCAGATATCCGATCTGGGGAAAATTCTCGATCCTTTAGCCGATAAGGTTTCCATAGGGGGCATGGTGCTGGCCCTATATCTTTATCAGGGCTTCCCGCTATGGCTGGCGGCATTGATTATCTTACGGGATGTTTCCATTTTGATCGGGGCTGTTTTTATTTATGATAAGGAGAGAAAAGTGGCCTCTTCCAATTTGCCCGGAAAGGTAAGCGTTGCCGTGATCGCTCTGGCCATCCTGTTGTTTTTATTGGGGCTAAGGGACTGGTTTGATTATTCCGTGTATGCCGTGATACTGGCGCTGGTCGTTTCCCTTGTTATGTATGCAAAGGTTTTTATTCAATTAGTAAAAGAGAAAAAAAATGCAGGCTGAACTTAAAAAAGCGGTTGATTACCTCAATGAACGTATTTCCATCAAGCCGGAGGCGGCACTTATTTTAGGCAGCGGCCTGGGTGATTTTGCCGATACTTTTGATGCCAGTATAAAAATTCCCACATCCGAAATTCCCGGCTACCCCCGTTCCACCGTGGAGGGGCACAAAGGCTTTCTTGTTTTTGGCGAGCATAAGGGCGTTCCTTTGATGGCGGTACAGGGACGTACCCACTATTATGAAGGTTATGATATTCAGCGGGTCAGCTTTGTGGTGGAAATCATTGCCGCTCTCGGAATACCCTACCTGTTGGTTACCAACGCCGCCGGCAGCGTTAATCCCAGATTTAAGCCCGGTGACCTGATGCTGATCAGCGATCATGTTAATTTTCTGTTTGACTCCCCCTTGCGCGGATCGGCCCGTTTTACCGATATGTCCAACCCCTATTCCTCGGAACTGGTTCATGATATCGAGCAGATGGCTTTAAACAAGGGCATCGCACTTAAACGCGGGGTGTTATGGGTTTCGTCCGGGCCCACATATGAGTCGGCGGCGGAAGTGGGCATGATACGTAAAATGGGCGGGGACGCGGCCAGTATGTCCACGGTACCCGAAGTTATTATGGCCAACACACTGGGGCTGAAAACCGTTGGAATTTCCTGCCTTACAAACTATGCCACCGGAATCAGCAAAGAGAAACTGACCCATGAAGAGGTGACAATAACCGCAAAAAAAGTTAAAGAAACTTTTATCTCACTCGTATCTAATATAGTTACGGAAATTTTTACAGCACCAGCATAGTTGGTTTTATAAGCGGGCTTTGACTACGTGGAAACGGGTTTCTGAAAAACGATTCTGTTAACAGTGGAAAAAGCGAAGCTTTACATATTAAATTATTGGCGGTCACAAAATTAACTGACGAGCCTCACAACCGGCCATAATGTGCGTCTGATCAAAGCAGTACGTTCCTTTTTTCGGTTGCTTTGATCAAAACAGATACCGGAGGACATTTTATGAAACAGTATTTTCTAAGCAAAACGGCCATTTTAGTTTTCTTTCTTTCGGCCGTATTATTTGCACAAAGCAGCATCGTTACGGTAAGTATTGAAGATAAAGGTATATCGCAGTATCAATCCATATATCTGGCGGATTTTGATTTTCTGCAGGTTGGTGCATCGGAGGAGCTTTTTGTAGTTACGGTGCGGAAAACCCCGGGGTTGGTAAAAGACGCGGTTATGCGTTTTGATTTTTTGCTGGACGGCAAATCGGTCGCCTTTGTTAAAACCCAACCGTTTGACATGCCGGCCGCGGCGGAAACCTGGAGCGTTTCCAATATCGACCTTTCCCAGGGCAAGGCCATTCAGGGTTTGCAAACGGGGGAGATATTGCAGATACGCATTCAGGAAAGCGGTGTGGAAGATGTGGCCGACGATATCCAGAATGAGATTCTGGCCACCAGCCAGTTGCCTGTCGGGCTGTACCAGCTTTTGTTACGGGTAAATTACACGCAAGAGGATGGTACGCCGCAGGAAATTCAAACGGAGCGTTCCTTTGCCATACAGAATCCGACACTGATCAATCTGGTTTCACCCGGATTCCCCTTAAACAGCGGCGGCGTTTATAAGGTTTACACCAATAATCCCATATTTCAGTGGAACGGTAATAGCGGTGATTATCAGTTGCTGGTATTTAAAAAGCAGGAAGAGCTGAGTACCATTGATGATATTTTAAATTCCGTGCCGATTTATGAGTCTCCCCGTTTGCAGAATTTGGCGGTTCAGTATCCGGTAGCCAGCGCTTATCCCTTACAGTTTGGTGAGACCTATGTCTGGCTCATTAAATCCTTCATTCAAACCTCATCCGGTGAAAACGAAGTGATCAGCGAGGTGTGGGAGTTTACCTATGTTGATCCGGCCGAGGTGGAGACCTCCACCGATATGGCCAAGGAAGAGTTTGAAAGTCTTTTGAAACAGTTGTTGGGGGACAATGCGGATGAGCTGATCCGGCAATTGAATGACTATAGTATAAAATCGGTACGTGTGAACGGAACCGTTGTTACGGTTCAGGAGCTTTACAAGTTGATGGAAAGGTACCGGAACAAGTCTCATCAAATCACCGATTTAATTTTGCGTTAAGGAGCCATTATGAAAAAGATTTCCATTAAGATGCTTATACTTATCTCGTTGATGGGTATGGCTTTTGCCCTGCAGGCCAAGCCGGTAGCCATTGTTATCAAGGCCAAGGGCGAGGTGATGATAAAAAACAAGACCACGGGCAAGTCGGTAAAGGCCCGCCGCGGTTTACGCTTAAATGACGGAGACAAAATATCGACCGGTAAAAAAGGGCGTGTGGCCATTAAGTTTATTGATGACAACAGCCTGTTGCGGATTCGTCCCAATTCCAATTGCCAGATTAGCGCCAAGAAGGAGAAAAACTCCGTGGCCAAAAATATATTTGTGGAATTCGGCTCTATTTTTGCCAGCATTACCCGGCAGCGCAGCCGTTTCCGTGTAACAACGCCTACATCCGTGGCCTCCGTAAAGGGAACCCGTTTCTGGACGGTGCAGGAGTTTAAGGGTAAAACCATGTACTTTGGAGAAGAGGGTGTCGTGGAGCTGGCCAATGACTCCGGAGTGGCTCTGTTGCACAGCGGTGAAACAGGCATCGTAACCTCCAAAAGCAGTAAGCCCCTGGTGAGGAAGACCAAGGCGGGGGAAAAGCCGGACTTTAAGGAAGACGGTGACGCACCGGATGAATTTGAAATGGAATTCGAGGATGCCAATGGCAACCGTAAAGTGTTAAAATTTAAGGTGAAAAAAACCGAATAATGTCCCCGGGGGGTACACATGCGATCGAAATTGTTTAATAAGGCGGGAATGTTCTTGCTGGTGATGTCGGTATCACTGTTTGCGGGAGTCCCTATGTTTCTGCACAACAGCCTGCAACCGGTTGTTACCGGAGAAAAAGCGCATATCGAGTTTAACCTGTTATCCTTTGATCAGGATGTCTATGAGGCGCGCCTGTTTTACAGGATGAAGGGTGAAATGGATTATCAGTCCATTCCCATGAGACAGGAAGGCTATAGTTTAACAACGGATATTAACACGAAAAGACTTCAGCCGGGCCGGGTGGAATATTACCTGGCCATGCAGTCGTACAGTGGAGAGGTCTACTTTTATCCGGCGGAGGACCCGCAACGGAATCCCCTGAACTTTGAAGTGATTGCCGGGGAAAGCGGGGCATACAATCAGGCCGGCGCGGAAATACTGATCCTCAGTCCCGAACCTGCCGATGTCGTGCCGCAGGATGAGTTGCTGATCGCCGTTTCCATACCCGATGAGAATCTCGATATCGATCACTCGCGCACCCGTTTTTTAATCGATGGCGTCAATGTTTCGCAGCTTTTGGACAGGGATGGCGATTTATATATGCTGGTTCCCAAACGCATGCGCACGGGTAACCACAATGTGGAGTTTAAAATTTTCGACAGCTCGGGCAACCTGTTGGGTAAAAAGGAGTGGTCTTTCCGGGTAAGTTCCGGCATGGCCACCGAGGCGGCCTTTACTTCAAGAACCAATATCTATTTCGACAACCGCTTTCAGGATATTGCCCGGGTGCAGGATAATTATATCCGTGCCGGGCTGAACTTTGACGGCTCCTATAAAGATCTGGATATGGGGTTGCGCCTGCAATATAACTCTACACCCGGCTACAGTGCCCAAAACGCGACCCGTTATTCCGGTTTGCTGGCCTATAATTTTTCCCCGCGCACCCGTCTTTACATAAAGGGGGGTGATTTTTCGGGGAACTACGATCCCCTGACCTTTTGGAACAGACGTGTACTTGGCTTTTCCGGCGGCCTGAAAAGTACCTGGTTTGATCTGGATGTCAGCCTGGGCTCCACCGCTTCCGCCGTTGAGGGCGCGGCCACTATCAGCGGGGGGGATACGACCATTACCCGCTACGGTACCTTTAAGGAAACCTTTCTTTCGGTACGTCCGGTTTTTAACTTTGGTCGCTATGTTAGCTGGGGACTGAATCTGATTAACGGTAAGGAAGACCCCGGTTCCATCAAATACGGAGCCAATCCCCGTGAATCACTGGTTATGGGGACAACCCTAAGCCTTAATCTGGATAACAACAGGATTCGTGTTAAAACCAGCATGCAGGCCAGCATCAATAATAAAAACGCGCGCGGTAAAGTGGATTTTGATACCCTGGCCAAGAAATATGATTTACCGTCCAGCGCCAAATCCCTGGCCGACTTGCTGGAGTCCAGCGGTTTGTTGACTCTTTCTCAGGGGCTGGCCCCCATTCCCGGCCTGGCCATGCAGGTTGACGCTTATTTCAGTTATTTCAATCATATGTTACGCGTTTCCTACAAATCCATTGATGCCGATTATACCACTCCCGGTAACCCCTACCTGTTAAAAGGGTTGCGCGGGTTTTATGTTGCGGACAATATACGCCTGATCGATAATCAGGTTTTTATGAATATCTATTTCAATTCCTATACCGATAATCTTTCCCAGAAAGATGCGGAAACCGCCAATCAGGATTTTGGGGCGACCTTGTCTTACTTTCCCAATTCCAATCTGCCCAGCCTTACCCTGAGTTTCGGCAATCAAAGCCGCAGTAACAACGCCGATACCACCAACAGCGCGCTATACCCGGAAGATAACAGCACGCAACGCATAGGCGTATCCTCAAGCTATTCCTTTGATACGGGAGCTTTGGGCAATACGGCTACGCTTAGTTTCTCCAACTTTGCACGGGATGACAAGGTATCTCTCAATAACCGCTCATCCTTCAATGTTTTCAGTTTCGGTATACGCAACCGTTTTCCCTTTCCGCTGACCACCCGTCTGGGATATAGCAAAACCAGAAGTGAGTTCGGCGCGGGGGCCACGGCCACTATTACCGATATCGCCCGCTATGACGGTGGGGTGGAATATCAGTTTAAGGGCGCCGGACGGGGCATGGAGATCAAGCCTTTTGCCAATATTATCTTTCAGCAAATTTCCGGCGGGGCTCAGGACTACAACCGTTTAAATTATGCCGCCGGTGTTTATATGCGATCGGAAAAGATGGGGGCTTTGTCACTGCGTTTTGACTATATCGACTATAGCAGTCTGGCCGGTGTCGACTGGAAAGATACGATTATTAACGCCCGCTATGACATAACCTTGTAGTACGCTTTATGAATAAAAAGACAAAAATGCCGGAGTGGGTGGTTGTTATCGGGGTGAGTGTCCTGTCGGTCCTGGCCGCCCTGTTCCTCTCCAATACCACCTCTTTCCAGACCCTGGAGCTCAAATCGCTCGATATGCGTTTTGGTCTGCGCGGCCCGTTGGAGATTGAAGACAATCCGATTGTCATTATCAAAATAGATGACCAGTCCGATGAGTCCACCCCCCATCGCTGGCCCTGGCCGCGATCTTACTTTGCCCATGTTTTACGCAATTTAAACGAGGCCGGCGTTAAGGCGATCGGCGTGGACGTTATATTTGATCAACCGGACAAATACGGTGCCGAAAAGGATGATGAGCTTCGTGATGTTCTGAACACTTACGATAATATTGTATTGGCGGGAAAGATATCGCGCACCTTTGAGCAGGGCTATTCCAAAAGCACGGTAATACCTCCCTATGAGAAGTTTATAACACCCAGGTCCCATTGGGGACTGGTATCCCTGGAGTCTGATCTGGACGGTTTTTACCGTCGTTATATCGTAAGTGATGTCCATAGGGACTCGCTCTATAGTTCCTTCGCGGCCATGATATATAAAATATATACGGATCAGGAAGATGCCCTGCTGACTTCCGATGAGAAGAGCTTCCATATCGGTACGCTGACCATTCCCAAATATGATTATTCGAGCATGCTGGTGAACTTTATCGGACCGGCCTATTCCTTTCCCAATTACTCTTTTGACAATATCCTGGATACCGAGGATTTTGACCTTTTGGATGACTATGATCTGGATGTCTTTGATGATCCCGGCGATCCGGAATTCGGTATCAGTCCGGGGTTAAAGTATTCCGGTATCCTCAAGGACAAGATTGTGCTGATCGGCTCCACCATGCAGGAATTGCATGATAACTTTCCGACACCCTTCCTCGATGCCGGCGGAAATGACAGCATCATGGCCAAGGTGGAAATGCCCGGGGTGGAAATCCACGCCAATGCGCTGTTGACCATGTTGCAGAATCGTTTTCTGCGCCGCGTCCCGGATGCCCTGACCATAGGCAATATTCTTCTGGCTCTGTTACTGACTTTTCTGGCTACCCGCTTTTTACCCACCTTGTGGTCGGCGGCGGCCGTCTTTGCCGGTTTTGTGGTTTTTGTGGTCAGTGCCATCTATCTTTTTTCCGGATTCAACCTGATCATTGAAATGGTCTTCCCCACCGTGGTGGTCGGTTTTGCCTATATGGGGCATATCCTATATCACTATTTACAAACCCAGCAGGAAAAACGCATGCTGCGCGGCGCCTTCGCCCAGTATGTTCCGGAAAAAGTGGTGCAGGATATCGTGGCCAACCCCGAAAAACTGCAATTGGGTGGTGTAGAAAGGGTGGTTTCCGTTATGTTCTCCGATGTGGCCGGTTTTACGTCGATTTCGGAGAAGTTGAGTCCGGCCGAACTGGTCATATTGCTAAATGAGTATCTGACGGCCATGACCAACATTGTTATGGAGCATAACGGTATCATCGATAAATATGAAGGTGACGCCATCATGGCTGAGTTTGGTGTACCGGTTCCCTTTGAGGACCATCCGCAGGTAGCGTGCCGCGTGGCTCTGCGCATGCAGGAAAAGCTGGTAGAAATGCGTAAGCAGTGGAAAAAGGAAGGTCGGCCGCAACTGGAAGCCCGCATCGGTATCAATACCGGTGAAATGATTGTAGGCAATATGGGCTCACAAACCGTTTTCGACTATACGGTCATGGGGGATCATGTTAATCTGGCCTCGCGGCTGGAAGGGGCCAACAAACAATACGGCACCTTTATCATGATCAGCGAGTTTACCAATGCCTATGTTAAAAATGACTTTTATACCCGGCCCCTGGATCTGATCCGGGTGAAGGGTAAGGAGCAGCCCATCGAGGTGTTTGAACTGATTGCCGAGCGCGGTCAGACGCTGGACTCCACTCATCTGGAAATGTTGTCGGTTTATCAGCGTGGTATAGAAGCCTACCGTAAACGCTCCTGGAATGAAGCAATCGAGTTCTTTGAGTACTGTCTTTCCCTCAGGGAGAATGACATGCCATCCAAATTATACCGTAAACGCTGTCTGGAGTTTAAATTGAATGACCCCGGCCCGGATTGGGACGGCGTGTTTACCATGACCACAAAATAGTTTCGGTACCCGGTTCTTTTGCGAAAGAGACCGGGTATTTTTTTAAATTCCCGTTTTTAACGTAAAAATGTAAATAATTTTGACAATTCTTTAATAAAACCCCCCGTTTTCCTAAGTTACATTTTAATTATTTGTATTTTTATTTATATTCTAATCTTTCATGGCAAGTTTCAGCTGCCACGCTTAACTCACTTCCACAGTTCATAGAGGAGGATGTATATCCATGAGTGCACCAAGAGGCCAATGGAATTCGAAGATCGGTTTTATTATGGCCGCGGCCGGTTCGGCCATCGGCTTAGGTAATATATGGCGGTTCCCCTATGTCGTGGGTGAAAATGGCGGTGGCGCCTTTGTTTTCTTTTACATAATTTTTGTCATCCTTATCGGTCTGCCCTATATGTTTGCCGAACTCTCCCTGGGAAGGGCCACTCAAAAAAATCCCGTGGGCGCCATAAATAAAATACGGCCCAAAAGTTTTTGGCGCCTGGCCGGTTTCCTCGGGGTCATCACCGGAGTGGGCATCCTTTCCTTTTATGCGGTTATCGCCGGTTGGACGGTGGCCTATATCTATAAGATGTTTACCGGAAATGTGGGTGATTTCAGCGCCTTTGTGGCGGATCCGGGAGGCGAAGTTTTTCTCTTTGTCCTGTTTGTGTTAATCACCACGCTTATTGTGCAAAAGGGTGTTTCCGAAGGTATTGAAAAATGGTCAAAAATCCTGATGCCCATTTTTTTTATTTTACTGCTGAGTCTGGTGGTTTATTCCTTAACCCTGGACGGCGCTTCCAAAGGTCTGGAATTTTATCTGAAACCCGATTTTTCCAAAATCACCGGTCGTACGCTTTTGGCCGCCCTGGGGCAGGCTTTTTTCTCGCTGAGCCTGGGTATGGGTACCATGATCACCTACGGCAGTTATCTCAGTAAAAACGATAATCTGATCACCTCCAGCGTCAGTGTGGCCATATTCGATACCCTGATCGCCTTGTTTGCCGGTCTGATTATTTTTCCCGCCCTGTTTGCCATGGGTAAAGACCCGGCAGCGGGTCCGGCGCTGGTGTTTGTGATCTTGCCGGAAATGTTTCTGGAAATGCCCGGCGGACTTATTGTGGGTTCCCTCTTTTTTGTTTTGCTTTCGGTGGCCGCGCTCACTTCAACGATTTCTCTGCTGGAAGTACCGGTTTCCTATATGATCGATGATCACAAAGTGGATCGTAAAAAGATCGTCTGGGGCGTGGCCGGTTTTACCCTGTTGTTGGGGATCCCCTCGGCGCTTTCGCAAGGGGCCAATGACTTCTTTACCAACTTCGGTCTGATTCCCGCTTCCTATACCGGGCCGGATTTTCTAAGCCAGATGAGTTTCCTCTTTGGTGATATCGCCCTGGCCGTCGGCGCCATATCATTGAGTATTTTCGTCGGCTGGGTGTGGGGGGTTGATAGGGCCTCGGATGAGATTGAACAGGGCGCGCCTTTTTTTAGAAAAACACGCTGGCTATGGAGTTTTATTATCCGCTATGTCATTCCGGTTGTGATTTTGCTGGTTTTGTTAAACACCGTCCACATATTCTAACACAGATCTGAGAGGCTCTTATGACTTTTTTCGATAAGGTATTGAATTTTACCACCTGGCTGGACAACATCATGTGGGGGCCGGGTATGATCGGCCTGCTGCTGATGACAGGTATTGTGCTGACTTTTGTTACCCGCGGTTTGCAGTTTACAAAGCTGTGGTATTCGCTGAAATTGATATTTTCCAAGGAATCGCGCTCCGATGAAGGTCACGGGGATATCTCCCCCTTTGCGGCTCTGATGACGGCGCTGGCGGCCACGGTGGGTAACGGGAATATTGCCGGGGTGGCCACGGCCATTGCCATCGGCGGCCCGGGCGCACCGGTGTTTATGTGGATTGCCGGCCTGTTCGGCATGGCCACCAAATATGCCGAGGGCTTTTTGGGGGTCAAATACCGCGAGGTCGCTGAAAACGGCACCATGGCCGGTGGCCCGATGTACTATGTGAAGAACGGTCTTAAAAATAAAAAACTGGGTCACATTCTGGGGTCGGCTTTTGCCGTGTTTGGCGTCATCGCCTGTTTGATAGGCACGGGTAATATGGCCCAGTCCAACAGCATGACCGCCTCGCTGGCCAACACCTTTAACCTGTATTTGCATGACGGTGTTTCCGGGGATCAGGCACCGGCCATGTATTATTATGTTATCGGGGCCATTATCGCCCTGTTGGTGGGCATGGTTATCATCGGCGGCATCAAGAAAATCGGCCGGGTGTCGGAAAAGCTGGTGCCGGCCATGATCATCTTTTATATTTTCTTTTCCCTGTGGGTTATTCTGGCCAATGTGGATCAGATTCCCGCCGCCTATGTGCTGATATTTAAATCGGCTTTTGGCTTTCAACCGCTGGTGGGGGCCACGGTGGGGCTGGCTATACAAAACGGCGTCAGTCGCGGGCTGCTTTCCAACGAGGCCGGTCTGGGATCGGCGGCCATTGCCCAGGGGGCGTCGGCTTCCGATGAGCCGGTTAAAAACGGTTTTATCGCCATGACCGGGGTCTTTATCGACACTATTCTGGTTAATACCATGACCACGCTGACCATCGTTCTGACGGGCGCCTATCAGTATACCCAGGCCTGGCGCGGTTCGGGCGTGGAAGGTAACATCACCAGCATTCTGGTTACCCAACAGGCTTTCGACAGCGTTATCCCCTTTGGACTGGGCGGTACCATTATCGCCGTATCATCCTTTATTTTCGGCTATACCACGCTGATAGGCTGGTCGTATTACGGGGAAAAGTGTATCGAATTCCTGGGGGGCAACAAGGTCATATTGCCTTTCCGTTATACCTTTATCGCCTTTTTGTTTATCGGGGCCATCATCACGCCGATCGCCGGTGAAAGTCTGGAGTATCTGAACATCGTCTGGAATCTGGGTAATATCGGCAATGCGCTGATGGCTTTCCCCAACCTGGTGGGACTGCTCTTCCTGGCCGGTACGGTGGCAGCGGTGACTAAAAAAAGGTTGAGTGAAAATACCTTGTAGGGATTGAGGCGCCACGGAGTGAGCGGGGCGTTTCCCCGGAGGTGTAAAACTGTTTTTTCATCCCTTCCGGCATGAATTAATGAAGGAGGGGGCCGTGTGGGTTGTTTAATTTAATCTGTCCCTGGGGTAAAGAAAATTGCCGGTATAAGACCATATTCCCCTAAGCAAAGCTTAGTAGAAAAAGGGGACATGAACACCCCGGGAGCTTATTAGCTTATTTTTTTCATTAATGGGATGATAATAAGGTAATAAGCTTTTTCTTTTTTCGGGCTTTGTTTTCTACTAAGGTTAGGGGAGAAAATAAGGTTACATTATGCCGGCCGGAGGAATTAATTTGTGTCCGCTTATTAAATAAAAATTCTAAGTAGGCATATAGGCATGGTTGTAGCAGCAAAGGGATTTTATGCCTTGCTTGCTTTGTTCCGTTCCAAGGTTTCCTGATAGTGCCTGATAAACTGTTGATACTCCTCGGCAAAGGTAACTTTTTTGTGATGATTGGGTTGATTTAAAATATATTTGCAAACTCTGTCAACATCCGACTTAGAAACAGAAAACGCGGATGCAGTTAACTGCCAGGCAAAATTAGTTTTGGCCAGATTATGCTCATTTATAAATCGTGCGCTACTTAAGGCAATGGTTGTGGCCAGCTGCTCTTCGGAAATTGCCGGTGAGCGCGAAACAAGAAAATGGACGTGTTCCGGGTTGGCGTAAATAGCATAGAGTTTAGAATTGTTATTGTTTACAATGCCTGTTATATATTTTTCAATACGTGTGCGATTCTTTTCTGGAATCAATGGCTCCCGGTGCAAGGTTGTGAAAATAAAATGAGTAAAAAGGTTGTTGAATTCGACTTTCATCGTGAGCCTTCCTATTTTGCCGATATGCATAAATATAAAACCTTATTTCCTGTGAGTAAACCTTAGTAGAAAAAGGGGACAGGAACACCCTTGGAGCTTATTAGCTTATTCTTTT
>WGCN01000160.1 GCA_015493745.1 Calditrichales bacterium | reverse complement strand
ACTTCATCCATTGAAGAGGATTTCAGCTCCATTGAAAATCCTCGTGAACGATGGCAGGCATACCGGCTAAGCGACTACTACATTGAACAAGGCTGGTCCTGTGAATGCTTTCCGCCGGACGGATGTGAGTCCTATATAATCGATAATAGCATTGCGGATGTAAAGTACACCCTTCCCGGGGAAGCCTATTTTGGCCGGAGCAAAGAGGATATTTACAATTATACAAAAGACATGGCCATTACCATCGACGAAGCCTTTGCGCTGATAGAAAAATATGAAAACAGTGCCGATAAAATTGAAGTAGAGTATGACCCGAGGTTTGGCTTTCCGACAAAATTATTTATAGATATTGACGCCCAAATGGCCGATGAAGAAATCATCAGAAGCTTTGGCACGCTCAAAAAAATAGTGCCTTAGAGTCCGCATAAATTACAGATTGATTTTGGGACTTCGGCAAAATCCCGGAACGCAACGGCTCACCTCAGCAACCCGTACCACAAAAGCAGGGCCAGGAGCAACCCCAGGCCGCCAAAGACGAAACGGTCGAAGTTGGTGCGAAAAAAAAGAAGCCGGTATAACGGTGAGGAAGCCTTCTTCTTCATATCGGCGCCGGTAAACCACTCATCCACAAGTTCCATGGTGTGCCTCATCATCACCTTAACCGCCGCCCGCGCGTATTCGGGCGTGGCCTTGTGCGGATAACCGCGGTAACCGGGATCGCCGGGATAGCATTTATTGAGCATACGCTCCCGGCGGGTGAGCGTATAAGGCTTCAATCCGGGATAGTCTTTCTGCACCAGGTGCGGAAGTATTTCCAGCATGATGCTGGTTTCCCACCAGCCGGCGTGGGAATCCATTTTCAACTGTTCCTTTTCCTCCTCGCTAAAGGTATGGCCCAGTTCCCGTTCGATTTCGCCGATATAGTTTCCGGTGAGAAAGTTAAAGGCAATGCGCCCGCTGGGGGATATCACCGACATATTATACTTACGGCTGGCATAGCGGGCCGCCTCTTCCAGCGCCACCACATGCCCCAGACCGCCGTGACCGTTACTGATCAGCACATACTTAAAACCATGCTCACCCAGATTGCGGCAATAGTCGATGATGATTTTTCGTACCGTGCGCTGCTTGCTGTTCAGCGTGCCCAGCCAGCGGATGCCGCCGCTGCCCACGTAAATGGGCGGAAACTTGACGATCGTTTTATGCGGATATTTCTCATGCACCCGCTCGATGATCTGCATGGCCATATACTCGGCCACAAAGACATCCACGCCCAAAGGCAGGTGCGGCCCATGCTCCTCGATCGGTCCCAGGGAAAGAACAAACATGGTGTTCTCCCGATCCAGCGCGTCCAGTTGGAGATAATTCAGTTCTTCAAATTTCAGATATTTCGCTTCCACAGCTACCCGGTGTTTGGATTTGTGATAAGAATCTACTCAAATTTTATCTTATTCAAAAAAAATTTAACTTTTAGCGCCCTGAAAGAGCGTCCGTTCCCTCCGCCCGTTGTTCTATACCGGTTAAAGAACGGAGAATCTCCCCCTTCCGCCATCCCTTTTTCCAGGAGATACACAAGCATGGATAGGGCTATTTTCCTATATTAAGCCGGTTCTGATTTGGCAAAAACGGTCACCCTTTTTAAAGTACCGTAAATCAAGAACAACTTACGTTTCCGGCGCGGGGAAAGTGAATTTCCGGACATTCCGCTGAAATCCGGCTATAAAAAAGCTTCCTCCCCGCGGGGCCTGATTGTAAAATGGAATTCTCAATATTTACAAAACGGGTTTATGGCAACGTTCACGTTACATTAAGCGCCTTAACACAACGGATATTATGTTACGCATACAAAACCTGACTTATACCATCGGCGATCGCGATCTGCTTAAGGAACTGAACCTGCAGATACGCCCCGGCAAGCGCATCGGCCTGGTGGGGAAAAACGGCGCCGGTAAGACCACCCTGTTGCGCCTGATCGCCGGTATCTACCCTACCGAAAAACAGGTCATTCAGCACCCGAAGGATTACACTATCGGTTTTTTACCACAGGAAGAGATCGCCTTCGACGACCAGACCATCCTGGAGCTGGCCCTGAGCGGCCGGCCGGATATCCTGGCCATGGAAAGGGAGATTCATCAACTGCATGAGCGCGGCGACCTGCATGAGCATCCCTCGGATTTAAAGCGGCTGGGCACTCTGGAAGAGATGTATCGCCTCCACGGTGGCTATGAACTGGAATTTCAGGCAAAAAAAATACTCAGCGGCCTGGGCTTTACCCCGCCCCAACTGGAACAATCCATCACCATCTTCAGCGGCGGCTGGCGCATGCGCGTTTATCTGGCCCGCCTGCTGTTGCAACAGCCCGACCTGCTGATGCTGGATGAGCCGACCAACCATCTGGACATCGACTCCCTGGAATGGCTGGAAACCTTCCTCTCCCAATATAAGGGCTCATTACTGGTGGTTTCCCACGACCGTTTTTTTCTGGAACGCATTGTCAATGAGATCGCCGAAATCCAAAAGGGACAACTGACCCATTACAGCGGCAACTACAGTTTTTATCTGAAAAAACGGGCCGAGATGCTGGAACAACTGGAAAAGGCCTACGAAAAACAACAGGCGGAAATAGCCCATACCCAAAAGTTTATCGACCGTTTCCGCTACAAGGCCAGCAAGGCGGCGCAGGTGCAAAGCCGGATCAAACAACTGGAAAAGCTGGAACGCATCGAACTCCCGGAAAAGGAAAGTCGACTTAGTTTTTCCATTAAGGTCGATACGCCCAGCTACAAGCATGTGCTGGAAATGCGCAACATCTCCTTTGCCTATGAAGAGGAAAACTGGGTACTGCGCGATATCGATCTGGACGTCACCCGCGGCGAGCGCATTGCCCTGGTGGGGGTGAACGGCGCGGGGAAAACCACCTTCACCCGCCTGATCTGCGACGAACTGCGGGCGCAAAAGGGCAGCATGAAAATCGGCGAACGGGTTTCCATCGGCTATTACGCCCAGCACCAGACCCAGGCGCTGAATCTGGAAAAGTCGGTTTTTCAGGAGATCGAGGAGGAGGCCGCTCCCTCCTTTCGTACCCGCCTGCGCGATATTTTGGGTTTGTTTCAGTTCAGCGGCGACGATATCAATAAAAAAATCCGCGTGCTTTCCGGCGGAGAAAAGGCCCGCGTCTCCCTGGCCAAGATGCTGCTCTCCCCGGCCAACTTCTTAATCATGGACGAACCGACCAACCACCTGGACATGTCATCCCGCGAGGCCCTGGAAAAAGCCCTGTACGAGTATGACGGCACCCTGCTGCTCATCTCCCACGACCGTTTCTTTCTGGACAGACTGGTAGACCGGGTGTTGGTGCTGGAGAACGGAAGCCTGACAGAATACATGGGCAATTACAGCACCTACCTGAAAAAGCGGGCCGAGAGCCGCCAGGCGGATGAGACTGGCCCGGCCGCCCCGGAACAAACCGTCCCCGCCGAGCCGCGGGGCAACCGCAAGTCCAAAGAGCAAAAGCGCCTGGAAGCCCTGGCCAGGCAACAGATCAGCAAAGACCGCAACCGTTTGAACAAGGCCATCGCCGAGGTAGAGAAAAAACTGGATGCCCTCACCGCCGAGTGCAAGGCGGTGGAGGAAAAGCTGGCCGACCCGGCCACATACAACGATGCCGCGCTCAGTTCCGGGCTCAACAAGCGTTATAAGGAGCTGGAAACCCAAATCCGGGCCAAGGAGCACCGCTGGGAAGAGCTGCAAATGGAGCTGGAGGAGTTGATGAGTAAGCTGGACGAAAATGCCTAAGGCTCTGTTTTTTCCCGGTTGTAAGCGAAGCCAATAAAATTGGTTTATACATAACCCATGGGCAGCCAGAGGAATAACCTTATTTCTATTATAAACCTTAGTAGAAAACCCTGCCCTGAAAGCAAAAAACCTTATTGGCTTATTTTCTCCACAGGGCAAATAATAAGGTTTGGAAACAGGGTTGCTTCCTTTTCTACTAAGGTTTACCGGTATGGATAAGGTTCCCCAAAAAGAGATTTTCATCTATCTATTAACCGGGTAACAAAGAAAAAGACAGGTTCTGGTTGGATCTCCCGTTGTAACAAACATCTATTGTTATTGGCACATCGCCCATGGGCGGCCACAGAGGGATAACCTTATTTCTATTATAAACCTTAGTAGAAAACCCTGCCCTGAAAGCAAAAAACCTTATTGGCTTATTTTCTCCACAGGGCAAATAATAAGGT
>WGCN01000159.1 GCA_015493745.1 Calditrichales bacterium | reverse complement strand
TAGAACCATGGAATATAAAACATTTGGAAAATCGGATCAGCAGGTGAGCCGCCTGGGATACGGCGCCTGGGGTATCGGTAAGCACATGTGGATGGGCGCGGATGACAAACAGTCGCTGAAAACGCTGCATCTGGCCATCGACAAGGGCATTACCTTGTTTGACTCGGCCTATGTTTACGGACGGGGCCACAGCGAACAGCTTTTGGGCCGCGCCGAACGGGAAAGCAGGCAGACCCTCTTTCTGACCTCCAAAATCCCCTCCAAAAAGTTCGAATGGCCGGCCAAAAAGGAATCGACCCTTAAGGAGTCCTTCCCCACCGATCATATTATTGAGATGACCGAAAAAAGTCTGCGTAATTTCCGCCGCGATTACATCGACCTGCAGCAGTTTCACGTCTGGAACGATGAATGGGCGCACCAGGATGAGTGGAAAGAAGCCATCCTAAAACTGAAAGAGCAGGGCAAGGTGCGCTTCTTCGGCATCTCCATCAACGACCATCAACCCACCAATGGCATCGAGGCGGGCAAGACCGGTCTGATTGACAGCTTTCAGGTGATCTTTAACCTTTTCGACCAATCCCCGGCCGACGAACTGTTCCCCTTTTGCCTGGAAAACAACATCAGTATCATCGCCCGCGTGCCCTTTGACGAAGGGGCGCTGACCGGCGCCATACGTCCCGGCACGGAATTCCCCGAAGGGGACTGGCGCCACAACTACTTTAAGGATGACCGCAAGGAACAGGTGTGGGAACGGGTGCAAAAGATCGAACAGGATATCGACGGCTGCTGCGAAAACGTGGCCGAGGCCGCCCTGCGTTATTGCCTCAGCTTTGAGGCGGTGACCAGCGTTATCCCCGGCATGCGGCGGGAAAAGAACCTTTTGGCCAACCTGTCCGCCGCGGAAAAAGGGGCCCTGCCCGGTGATATTCTGGAAAAGATGAAAAACCACCGCTGGGTACGTAATTTTTATCATTAATTAACCGACCATTTTGACAACGCACTTTTGAAAGGATTTGAATATGACCCGGAATGTTCTGGTTTTGGGCGCGGGACAAAGCAGCCCGTTCCTCATAAAATATCTGTTGGACAATGCAGAAGAAAACAACTGGTTTGTCACCGTGGGTGACCGCGATCTGAAACTGGCTCAGTCGCGGATAAAAAACCACCCCCGCGGCCTGGCCCTGCGCTTTGACATCAACGACTCCGAAATGCGTAAAAGCCAGATTTCCAAGGCGGACGTGGTGGTAAACATGCTGGCGCCCATGTTTCAGGAGATGGTGGCCCTGGAGTGTGTGCACCACAACTCCCATATGATCTCCGTTTCCTACGAGGGGCGGCGCATACGCGATCTGGAAACGGACGCCCAGCGCAAGGGGCTGCTCATCCTCACGGAAATCGGCCTTGATCCCGGCATCGACCATATGGCGGCGGCGGCCATGATCGACACCATCCGTGAAAAGGAGGGCGTGGTCAAATCCTTTGAATCCTACGGCGGCGGCCTGCCGGCGCTGGATTCTCTGATCAACCCCCTGAAATATGTGATCAGCTGGAACCCGCGCAATGTGGTGATGGCCGGGGAAAGCGGGGCGCAATATCTTAAAAACGGCAAGATAAAAATCATCCCCCACCACTATGTCTTTTTACACTCCTGGAACATGGATGTGGACGGCCTGGGCGTGATGGAGGCCTACCCCAATCGTGACTCGCTAAACTACAAAAGCCTGTACGGGTTTGAGAATGCCGACACCGTCATCCGCGGCACCCTGCGCTACCCCGGCTGGAGCGAAACCTGGTTTCAGATTGTGCGCCTGGGCCTGCCCAATGAAGAGCAGATCATCCCCAACCTGAAAAGCTACAGCTGGGCCGAGCTGACCGAGATGTTCCTGCCCATGCAGACCAGCGGCGCCACCATCGAGGCACGCACGGCCAACTATCTGGGCCTGAGCCCCACGGGTACGATCATGTCCAACCTGCGCTGGCTGGGTCTGTTTTCCACGGAGAAGATCGGCGTGGATGTGGAAACCTCCACCGAGGCCATGACCCATTTGATCAACACAAAGCTGAAGCTGACCGCGGACGCGCGGGATATGGTGGTGTTGGTGCACCGCATGCTGGTGGAATACGCCACCGATAATAAAAAGGAGCTGTATACCGCTTCCATGATCTATAACGGTGAGCGTGGCGGCTATACGGCCATGTCCAAAACCGTCGGTCTGCCGGCGGCCATCGTGGCCAAACTACTCATGCGCCATGAGCTGCCGTTAACCGGCTGCCACATCCCCACCCATCCGGCCATCTACCAGCCGGTGCTTAGCGAACTGAAAGAATACGGCATTACCTTCAGCGAAAAAGTGGAAGAGCTGCAGGATTAGGCAAGGGGATGCAGTCCGCCTGAGCGAAAGAACAAGGTCTGATAAAAAAAAGCCGCCTCTCCGGGCGGCTTTTTTACGATAGCAGCTTATCGTGACCGTTACAGTTTTTCCACCACACCGAGGGCCTCTTCAAACTGGTGCTGGCTGCGGGCAATGTAGTCGGTCACCTCGTCGATATAGCCATCCGCGCTGGCCGACCAGACCCGGTTCAGATAACGCTCGCCCGTGGCGTAAAAGCTCATCACATCGGCATAAACCTGCAGGCCGAACATGTGCCCGATCGACTTACGCGCCTCCACAAAGGCATTCAGATGATGCGGCAGATGCTTGTCTATTTCCAGGTGTACGGCCTGGGGATTGTTTTCGTCGATATTGTTTTTGATCGCTTCCACATGATTAATGATCTCCCTGAGACTGTCGCGGATGGTTTGCAGGTTGGCGTTAAGGGTATCTTCGTGCAGGGCGGCCTTGCTTTCGGTGGAACGCACCAGGAATATGCCCGCCACGGACACCAGCAGACTCAGCGTAAACCAGCCCCAGTTGCCCTCCAGTTGGGTGGAGGCGAAAAGCGAGGAGACGACAAAACCGATGCTGATCAGGATATATCCGATTGTTTTCATCTTACACCCCCATTCCGTGCACGATAAAATAGATGGCAAAGCCGACGCCCACCAGCGCTTCGCCCACAATCAAACCGGCGGCGGCGGGTATGCCGAACTGCTCGCTCCACTCCTTGCCCATCTTGCGGTCGGTGATCTCGCGCAGCAGGGTGCCCAGACTGTAGGTTAAAACGATATTGAAGGGCAGATAAAAGCCCAACCCCACCAGCACGCCCAGGCCGCCAATGCCCGTGGCACTGAGCATGGCCCCGATTCCGGCGCCGGCCACATATTTATCCACCGGCACGTCACCGCCCAAAATGCCCTGGATCATGCTGGCCAGGGCCTGACCCTGCGGCGCGGGCAGTTTTTCGCTGCCCATGCCGTAAGCGCCGTGCAGCACATAGATCAAACCCATAATGACGATGGGGCCGATCCAGACGCCGAGAAACTGCGCCATCTGCTGCATGCGCGGCGTAGCGCCCACCAGGTAGCCGGTTTTCAGATCCATCATCATGTCGGTGGCCTGGGACATGGCCACGCAGGCGGCGGCGCCCACCAGCAGCGAAGAGATGATGGCCGCGTCGTCCGACAGGCCGCTGGAGATAATAATCAGGATGGTCACGGCGATCAGCGTCATGCCGCTTAGGGGCGACCAGTTGGTGCGGCCGATACATTCGGAAAGGATCACCCCCGCCACCCATATCCAGATCACACCCAGCAGAGCCATCATTGCCCCGCGGAAAAAGCCCATCTCATGGGTGGAATAGATGGCGATGACAAAAAGCAGCAGGGCGGCCAGGGCCACGCCGATATATAACAGCTTGATGGGCATCTCATCCCGGCTGGCGGCGGTTTTTACCCGCCCGGCGCTTTGCATGCTGCGTACCGCGCTGACGATAAGGGGCAGGGCCAGCACAATACCCATCAGCGCCCCGCCGATCAACATGCCGATGCCCACGGGCCGGAACATATGCAGGCGCAGATAATTGGGCATGGACAGGGCCGCATCTTTCAGCATTTCCGCCGTGGGCAGCCAGCCGAACATATCCATCACCGGCGCCAGCACCCAATAACTGAGGAAGCCGCCGATGATAAAAAAGACGCCGCCCCGTCCGGCAATATAGGCCGCCCCCAGGGTCAGCAGGGAGATATACCAGACCCCGTTCATATAGTCGGGCATGCCGACCAGCGCGCCCAGGTTCCAGTTTTCGAAATGGAGATACTGGCTGAAGAAGTGCACCAGGGCGCTGACCCCCGCTCCGGCCAGCAGATAGTAGGTTTTTTTTATGCCCGCGCCCGGTGATTTCAGAATGGCGGCCACGGCCACCCCGCCGGGATAGGTCAGCCGCTCAAAATCGATCATCTGTTTGCGCAGGGGGATGATAAAGGCCACGCCGAGAATACCGCCGGCGATGGTGGAAAAAATCATCACCACGGCACTGAAATCGGTTTTACCCAGAATGAACAGGGCCGGCACGGAAAACATCATGCCCGAGGATGCGCCGTTAACGGCGCTGGCGATGGTTTGGTTGATATTGTTCTCCACAATGCTGCTGCGCCCCATCAATCCGCGCAGAATACCAAAGCCGAGAATGGCCGCCAGCTCGGAGCCTTCGATGGAAAAACCCAGAATAAGCGCGGCATAGCCGATGCTGAGGGCAATGATGATGCCCAAGAGATAACCGATCAAGACGCCGGGCAGGGTCAATTCCGGATAGGGACCGCGGCGAACAACCTGTGCGGGTGCTGACATAACTCCTCCATAGATTATAACTTTTAGTAAGTGGGAATACCTCGCGCGGGCAAGGCACAAAGGGAACAAGAATTATAAGGATTGCCCTGTTTTGTTCAAAATAAAAATGGCCACCGGGCCCCGGTTTTGCGGCAAATTTCATTACTTTGGCTTATGGCGGAATTTGATTATATTTAATCCTTAACGCCAATCGCAAAGGATTTACAATGATACATTGGAACGTGGACCCGGAGATTTTTTCAGTAGGTTTTATTCATATCCGCTATTACAGCCTGATGTTTCTGCTCTCTTTCGGCCTGGGCGTCTACTTTATGAAACGTTTTTTCAGCTATGAAAAGTTCGATCCGCTGGATGTGGATGACCTGCTGATGTACATGATGGCCGGCACCATTATCGGAGCGCGGCTGGGACACGTTCTTTTTTACTCACCGGGATATTACCTGAGCAACCCCGTAGAGATACTGATGATCTGGCGCGGCGGTCTGGCCAGCCACGGGGCGGCCGTGGGCATTTTGCTGGCCCTGTACCTTTTTTCCAGGAGAAAGGGCTATGACTATCTGTGGGTTACCGACCGTATTGCCATTGTGGTGGCCCTGTCCGGCGGTTTTATCCGTCTGGGCAACCTGTTCAACTCCGAAATCGTCGGAAAACCAACGGATGTTCCATGGGCCTTTATTTTTGAGCGGCTGGATAATATTCCCCGCCATCCCACCCAGATTTACGAATCCCTGGCCTATTTTATCATCTTCATCTTTTTATACAAAACCTATATGCGGCTGAAGGAAAAGACGCCCCGGGGCCTGTTGTTCGGCTATTTTTTGGTCGGCGTTTTCGGCTTTCGCTTTATCGTGGAGTTTTACAAGGAGGTGCAGGAAAGTTTTGAGCGCGGCCTGGCCCTGGACATGGGCCAGATACTCAGCATACCGCTGGTTTTGCTGGGCGTTTATTTTTTGCTTACCGCCAAAAAGCGCCCGCCCGCCACGCATAGGGTTAAAAAACAGACGGCCAAAGAGAAAAAGAAAGCCAAGAAGAAGAAATAGAGAGAAGGTTACCTTACCCTTTGAGCGAGAGTTGTTCACGAAGCGCATTGAAGAACATGGTCAACTTAACATGATCTGAAAAAGACTTAATCTCAATCAGGGGGTTCTTGATGTAGGTTTGACGAAACAATCTAAATTACATATTTGCTCCAAAGAGAACAATTACAGGCTAAGGAATGTTTTCTTACCAAGAGAGTTTTCTTAAAATGGAATATAAACTAAAGTCAAAAAACATTTAATTTTCTTTTCTGTCCGAAGAACTTCTCCACCCGACAATTATAATAATTTGTTCTCCAGACGTAATACGGCAAAGAATATTTCTGTCAAAAACATTAAATCAATTTTTACAGAGAATCCTTTGTAATTTACTTGCGAACCATGATTTACTATCGTATTCTTATCAAGATAAAAAATCCCCAAATCATATTATGGTCTATTTATTAAAAGATCTAATCGCTCACGCCAAAAAAATGCCCGACGGAAGCTATGCGTATCCTCATCTACTAACCCAACATCTTGAAGATACAGCCAAACTAACCATAGAAAAGGGCTCTGTATTCATTAATGATAATCTGCTTTCCGTTTTGGGTTATGCCCATGATATAGGAAAAGCTTCGAATGCCTTTCAGGAACGTATCCGGATAAAAAGCGGTTTTGAAGCCCAGGAGGCCCATTTAGAAGGAAAGTCCGCACACCATGTTGACCATTCTACTGCCGGAGCTCAGTTTCTATATCAAAAATACGGACTCTTAGGCGTGTTGCCTGCCTATATAATTGCCGGACATCACGCGGGATTGCCAAATGGAAAAAGTGCGGAAGAAAGCTCATTATCTCACCGTCTACAAAAAAAAATTGAAAATTACCAGACTATTTTGCCCTGGCTAAACGTCAGACTGCCGGACAAACTGAATACAAATGATTTTTTACCTAAAGAAGCATCCCGCGACAAACTCACTCC
>WGCN01000158.1 GCA_015493745.1 Calditrichales bacterium | reverse complement strand
TCATAGTCCATCATAAAATCATGCAAATCGTTGTTAATACTTTTGCAGCAAATAATGTTCGGGAACTCAACTTCTTTTTATTTCAATCCATGATGGTTTGGACTAATTGATTTCTTGATTATAACCTTCCCAATCATAGTCCATCATAAAATCATACAAATCATTGTTCAAACCCTGTTGTGCACTCTTTTAAACTGTAAGCTTTTGCTGCCAAAATTGATCAGCAGGCCAACTTCCATTTTATACGCTTCCAAATAATTAATTGCTTGAGCTAAATGAACGTCTTGTAAATTTATTACCGCCTTCAATTCCACCATGATTTTATCTTCAACAAAAAAATCCACTCGTCGCTTACCAATTTGTTGACCATCGTAATAAATGGGCATTTCCATTTCACGCACAAAATCAAGACCCTGTTTTCTCATCTCAATTGATAGAGCCCGCTGATAAATCACTTCCTGAAACCCGTTACCTAAGGTCGAATGTACTTTCATGGCACAGCCAATAATTTTAGAAGTCAATGCAGAGTATTTGTATTCTTCTTTAATGCTGCTCATCTTAAACCATGATGGTAAGGATTAAACGATTCCTTGATTACGCCAGTCTCAATCATAGTCCATCATAAAATCATACAAATCATTGTTAATACTTTTGCTGACAATAATGATCGAAAATCCAACTTCTTTTTTATTTTAAACCATGATGGTAAGGATTAAATGATTCCTTGATTACGCCAGTCTCAATCATAGTCCATCATAAAATCATACAAATCATTGTTAAAACCTTTGCTGCCAATAATGATCAGCAATCCAACTTCTTTTTTATTTTAAACCATGATGGTAAGGATTAAACGATTCCTTGATTACGCCAGCCTCAATCATAGTCCATCATAAAATCACACAAATCATTGTTAAAACCTTTGCTGCCAATAATGATCAGCAATCCAACTTCTTATTTATTTTAAACCATGATGGTAAGGATTAAACGATTCCTTGATTACGCCAGTCTCAATCATAGTCCGTCATAAAATCATACAAATCATTGTTCAAACTTTTTTTTTACAGCGCAGGTATAACGTAACCAATGTTTAAACCAAAGGCTGTATCTTCTTTTTTATAAATCATCCTGGGCGTAAATATGATCTTTGAATTTGATTTAAGAAGGAAAATTACAGATAAATCCAGACCAACAGTTGCCAGCTCGGTATCCCTTGGGGACAAAGGACCTGATTCGTTATATTTTACCGTAGAGCTGCCAAATGAATAATTAATCATGGGTAAAAGCATAACGCCTTCAAATAGTGTAAAGTCCCCATAAATTTTCCCTGTAAGCCGAAATCCCTTTTCAGATGTTTCACTGTATCGGGACGAACTTCCATCAAAGGTTGCCTGGATGTAAGCAACCGTAATCGCCATGGAAACCGGGCGATCACGAAGAAAATGAAAGCCAACATACGGCATAAATTCATTTTTATTCGACAAAAAATTTTCCCGGGATATCCTGGATACGGATAAACCAAAATCATACCGGCCCTCCAGCGAATAGCCCAGAGACGTTCCAAGTGAATTTTCCGAATGGAATGCGTAATAATCGGCAAACAGTGAAAAGCCGCTCATATTCTGATCGAGAAAACGACTTTGCGGAAAGCATAAAAACGGAAGAAATAGCACGGTTAAAAAGAGAAGATTTTTCATTGACTTTACCGCAAAAAAATAACTTATCCTGTAACTGTAAACAATCTGGGCACAATGGTTTAAGCCAGACAAAGTAGCTGTTTCTTGTTGGCAGACACTCATACATTACAAGTTATTGTCACGATGCCAGTAGTACATATCCGTCGTTTGTTATGGGACGGATTTAACTATTTTTAACTATCCATATGCCCGGGTAAAAACATATCGTTTTAAAAATATAAGAGGATTTCTATATATTCTCAATCTGTTTTGCCTATCAAGCAAGCGTATGGTTTTGTCAAGGAAAAAGTGTTGTCTGCCCTGCCATCATCCGGGGGATGACTGACCATATCCGACTCACCTCTATTCGGGGTTGGCCGTTCCCTGAGTCTTTTCGGGAAGCGCGCCAAAGTCACAAGGGAACTACTTTTCATCCCGGGGCAGCGAATCATAAATAATCCGGCCATAGAGAAACAGCTCGCCCGGTTTTATCACGGTTGGAAACTTTTCATTGCCCCTGTACCAGGGCCGGTAAATGGAAACGGCCAGTTCGCTGCAATAGTAACGGCTGGGATAGTTAAAACCCACGGTTCCCAGAAAATCATAATCCCGCCCCACCAGTCTGCGGGCTTGTTCCCAGGCGGAAACGCCATTTTCCGCGCTCCGCCAGCGGGGACGGATAATCAACAGACGATAGGCCTTATCGACAAAATCTTCCAGAGAGGCCCGATGAACACCCTTGCCTTCCGCTTCGATCACTTCCAAACTGTCGGCATTGTAAATAGCCACATGGCTCAGGGGAATGCCCGTGGCGTTGGCCACCAGGTTATCCACGCCGTGATAGCCGCGTATAACCAGCCAGTCGCCCGTTTGGGCCTTTTGCACAACCTGTTGTTTGATCTCCTCGTTCTGCAAACGGTGAAGGGCGTCATCCGTTTTTTTTATCACCGGCCGGGCCAGGCAGCCGTAAAAAAATATCATCACCCCAAGTGTCATAAAATAAAACAGATTCTTCTTATTCAATCGTCCCCCCTAATTTTTAAATTGCAGGCCTTACACATCCAGTTCCTGCGGCAGGCGCACACGCAGATAGCCCTCTTCCTTAAACACGGCCATCACCGGCTCCCCCTTAAACTCCAGGGCATAGTAACCCCGGGGCAGGCTTTTTTCATCCACCCGTCCTTCCTTTGTCAGAGTTTTGAAATCATTGTCGCTCAGACGGATACGGCGTCGGGTTATTCGGTGGCCCAATGTCTGAATGGCATGATGGGTCAGCTTCCAGACGGGGCGGCGTTCCACACCAAAAAAAAGACCGCCGCTCATAAAACGTTCCTCCGGCAGATAACTCTCCCCGGCGCTGCTCACCCACAGACGCTTGCTGGTACGCCGGAACCGCTTATCACGCCAAAAGAGCGGGTCGATACCCCAGGCCTCGCTGATAGCGGCCAGCACATCCACCACCCGCGGATCATTATGGGGAACAAAGGATAGATTGTATTGCGGAGGGGCGTCATGGTGATTATAATAACGGTCCGTCTTCCTCAGGCGGGCCACGAAAAAACCCTCCATGTTGTGCTTATGGGGCCAAACCCGCTTGCAACGCTCCAAAACGGCTTGCCCCTCCAGGCGCCAGCCCGGATCAAACATCTCCATACCCACATGCTCTATGCCTTCCAGTTCCAGGGGATAATGCTTCAGGGCCCAGTCGATGATAGCCTCGTTTTCTTCCGGAGCCACGGAGCAGGTGGAATAGACCAGCCGTCCGCCCTGTTTCAGGGTTTTTACGGCCGAAACCATCAACTGCCGTTGCACATAGGTCAGCTTTTGCAAGCGTTCCGGCCGCCACCAGCTCCAAATCTCGGGATGGCTGGAAAGCGTACCCAAACCGCTGCAGGGCGTATCCAACAAAACAGCGTCAAAATATTCCGGCATCAGCCGGCCAAGACGCTCACCTGGCAAATTATAGACGGCGGCGTTCATCACTCCCTGACGCAAAACATTGGCGTTCAGGGCCTGCAGACGGTCACGGTTGACATCATTGATAACCAGTTGCCCGCGGTTTTCCATCAGCGCGGCCATCTGGGTGGACTTGGAGCCGGGCGATGCGGCCATATCCAGGACACGTTCCCCGGGTCCGGGGTCCAAAGCCAGTGCCGGCAATTGCGAAGAGGCCCCCTGAAAAGTAAGCTTGCCGCTAAAGAAATCCATGGTACGGCCCAGGGAGTAGGGAGCCTGGTGCAGCAGGAAACCCTCCCCGGTAAAAGGCAGGGCTTTGAAACGAAAGCCCTGTTCACGATAACGGGCCAGCAACTCTTTCGGCTCGTTTAAACGCAGGCGGTTGAGACGAATGGTACGCGGTTCGGCGGGGGCGGCCAGAAAGGAAGCCGCATCAAGATTTTCCAGGGTTTGCAGATATGAAATCAGAGCCTTATTTTCAATCATAGGATTTTATTGGTTTGGTAAGGAGTAAAAATTGGGAAAAGCATATATCGCTCAAAAAGCCCCCTTCGCCATAGAGGCGCAGGAGGGCCAAAAGTATGCCTGGTGTTCCTGCGGACTTTCCGTCAAACAACCCTTTTGCGATGGAAGCCACAAAGGAACGGCCTTCAAGCCCATCACCGGGAAATATGAGAAAAGCGGCACGGTTTGGCTTTGCGGTTGCAAACAAACCGGCAACGCTCCCTTTTGCGACGGCAGCCATAAAGAGCTAAAGGATTAAGCCTCTGCCGCCAGAGCGGGCAGAATCTGCCTTTTTATATTCATATAGTGGCGCCGCGTCAAACGGTTGGAATAGGCGTTAAGCATAGCCATAAAGTATTCCCGGCGAATCATCTTGCGTGGAATCTTAACCTTTTCATGCCCCAGCAGGGCCAGGGTGTTTTCCTGTATTTTTTGCAGGGTGCGCATGGCCCAGAAAACCGGCAACATGCAGAACAGCCGGATCTTTTTTTCTTCCTTGGGGATCAGCAGGATATAATCCAGGGCCATGTCCAGGTGATTAACCGCCTTCTGAATCAGCTCATTGAAAAGCTGTTCGGCCCTGTCGGCATTTTCCGCGTCAAAAATCGTTTTTCTGTTCAGCTTGTATTTTTCCAAAAGTTCGTCCGGGATGTAGGATTGCCCCCGGCGTAAATCGGTGGCCATATCGCGGATGATGTTGACCATTTGCAGCCCCTTGCCAAAGGACTCCGCCAGCGGTTCCAGCTTTTGACGTATGGCCGGGGTGATCTTTTTGGAGTAAAAGGAAAAAAGAGCGGTGAGCAGATAGCCGACCGTTCCGGCCACATAATACATATATTCGTCCAGTTCCTTCATCGAACGCAAAAAGGTAAAGGCCCGCGTCTTTTTATCCTGAGCATACTTCTGCATACCCATGGACATCTCCACCACCCAAAAGGTGATATGCTTTTGCAAAACGGATGAAAATCCGCTAAAAACCTGCATTACACGCTCCACATTGTGGGTCAGTTCATCATCGGCGCTGTTTACCGGCAGAATGTGAATGCGCCGTAAAAAGTGTTTCCGCGCTTCCCGCTCGCCGCGCACCAGGCGTACATAGATATCCAGAATCTCTTGCTTCTCCTTAAGAGGGATATGTTCGCTGTCCTCAATGGTATCGGCGATACGGCACATCAGATAGGCCACCGTAACCGGCAGTTCCAGCGCGGCCGGCAGCATGCGGATCGTCGGTGCAAAGGTGCGGGATACTCTCGGCAGCATCCCCAGGCAATACTCTTCATTAGTGGGCGTCATGGTGTTCATCATCTTCTTTTTGATTTACTTATGTTAACTGGTCGTAAACACGGCTCATCTCTACCGCACTTAACATGGCGTCCCAGCCTTTGTTCCCGGCCTTGGTACCGGCGCGCTCCATGGCTTGTTCGATGGAGTCGGTGGTCAACACCCCAAAAATGACCGGGATAGTACTGTCCATGGCCACCTGGGCGATTCCCTTGGCGGCCTGCCCGGCCACGAAATCGAAATGGCTGGTGGCACCCCGGATAACCGCTCCCAGGCAGACGACGGCATCATAGCGGCCACTGGCCGCTGCTTTTTGGGCCGTGGGGGCCAGTTCGAAGGCGCCGGGTACCCAAACGGCGGTAAAATCATCCTCATCCCCTTCATGGCGGCGCCAGCAGTCCAGCGCCCCGTTGAGCAGCTCTTTGGTAATAAAGCTGTTAAAACGGCTGACAACCACGGCGACTTTTAGCCCTTTTGCCGACAATTGTCCTTCAAGTTGTTTCATTTTCTTCTCCCAGGGTCAAAAGATGGCCCATTTTGTCACGCTTGGTTTCCAGATAAAAACGGTTCTGCTTTTTGGGGGGTATCTCCACCGGTACCCGCCCGGTAACTTCCAGGTTGAACCCTTTTAATCCGATAAGTTTTTTTGGATTATTGGTTATCAAATTGATTTTTTGTACCCCCAGATCGCATAAAATCTGTGCCCCCGCGCCATAGTCCCGCAGATCGGCCTTAAACCCGAGCCGCTCATTGGCCTCCACCGTATCTAAACCTTTTTCCTGAAGTTCATATGCCAGAATTTTATGCTTTATGCCAATGCCGCGCCCTTCCTGATTGAGATATACAAACACCCCGCGTCCCTCTTCGGCAATTTTCTTCAGGGCAAAATCCTTTTGATCTCCGCAATCACAACGGCTGGAGTGAAAAACATCGCCGGTCAGGCATTTGCTGTGCACGCGCACCAACACCGGCCGGCCGTCGGTAACATCTCCCATAACCAGGGCCACATGGGTTTCCCCGCTGATTTCATCTTCATACAGATAAAAGTCAAAGGCGCCGAAAGCGGTGGGCATCTTGGCCCGGGCCACACATTTCATGTATTTCTCATGAGCACGGCGATAGGCGATAAGATCGGCGATGGTGACGATTTTCAGGCCATGTTCACGGGCAAAGTCCTGCAGACGCGGCAGGCGGGCCATGGTACCGTCATCATCCATGATCTCACACATAACCGCCACCGGCTTCATTCCGGCCAGCCGGCATAAATCCACACCCGCCTCGGTATGTCCGGTACGCCGCAAAACGCCCCCTTCCCTGGCGGTGATGGGAAAAATATGGCCGGGACGGGAGAGGTCTTCGGGGCGCGCGTCGGGATTGGCCAGGGTTTGCAGGGTATAGGCCCTGTCTGCCGCCGAGATACCCGTGGTGGTGTTTTTTGCCGCGTCCACGCTTACCGTAAAATTGGTTTTATGCAGGGAAGTATTGGTATGATCATGTACCATGGGTTCCAGGTTCAGACGTTTGGCCACATCCCCGCTGATGGCCGCGCACATCAGCCCCCGGGCATGACGGGCCATAAAGTTAACCGACTCCGGTGTAACGCTTTCCGCCGCCTGGATGATATCGCCCTCATTCTCACGATGGGGATCATCGACAACGACCACCATGCCCCCCTTGCGGATATCCTCGACGGCCTCTTCGATGGTATGGATGTGATCAGACATTGTCAAAACCCAGTTTCTTAATTTTTTCCGCGTTTAAACCATCCTGCTCCAAAAAGGATTCCAGATAGGTCACTATTTGTTTGGCCATTATATCGATTTCGACATTTACCGCATCGCCCACGTGCAGGGATGACAAGGTGGTTTGCTCCAGGGTGTGGGGGATCAGTGAAACGGCTATGCCCGTGCCTGTTTTTTCGGCAATGGTCAGACTGACGCCGTTTATCCCCACACTGCCTTTTGCCGCCATGTACTTCAACAAGGGCCGCGACAAATTTACAAAGATAATATGGTTGGAACCTAATTTTTCAATCGACCGGATATCTCCGGTTCCATCCACGTGACCCTGCATCACATGCCCGCCCAGCCGGTCCCCCATGCGCAGGGCCCGTTCCAGATTAACCCGCCGGCCGGAACGCCAGCCCGAAACCGTCGTTTTTTGCCAGGTTTCCCGTACCACATCCGCGTAAAAACGACCTTTCTCCAGCTTTACCACCGTCAGGCACACACCGTCCACGGCGATGGAATCATCAACCCGGGTTCCCTGTAAAACCGTATCCGCCTCTATGGTCAGGCGGTGATACCCGTCATGCGAACGGACAGCGGCTATCCTGCCGGTTTCCTCCACCAAGCCTGTAAACATATCAATATTCCTTTATGACACCGCTAAACAACATATCATCGCCCTGTTTTGTCCATTTAAAAGAAACAAAGGGAGATGCTTTCAAGCCGGCCGCCGGCAGCGTTAACATCTTGCGTCCCGTTCCAAGGGTTTTGGCCGCGTAAAACAATTCCAGCCTGTCGGCCAGGCCAAATTCAATCAATTTACCTTGCAGGGAGGGGCCGCCTTCCACCATAATGCTTTGCACGCCCTGCCCTAAAAGATAGCGCAAAGCCTTTTCCCAGCCCTTTTTTGAATTTTCCCACTCTACGGCAATCAGCCTGTACTGCCGGATAAGCTCATCCTGCAGGCTCAGGCTTGCGGGCGGACTTAAATAATAGGTAGGCCGTTTTAGGGCCGATTGAACCAGATACAGGGCGTTATGCAAATTAGAGCCGCTGTCCACGATAATACGCGCCGGAGAGCGGCCCTTTACCAGGCGTACATCCAAACGGGGGTTGTCGGCCAGTACCGTGCCGATACCCACCATTACGGCATCATAGTGCGACCGCAAACGGTGTACCCGCTTACGCGCGCTTTCTCCGGTTATCCAGCGGCTGGCGCCGTCATCCCTGGCCACAAAGCCATCCAGGGTTTGTGCGCTTTTCAACATCAGATAGGGCAGCCCGCCGACCATGGCCTTTATAAAGGGCTGGTTCAACTGCCGGCACTGTTTTTCCATAAGCCCCGTATGAACGCGGATGCCGCTTTCTTTCAGCATGGCTATGCCGGAACCGGCCACCCGGGGATTGGGATCCCGCATACCGACAAAGACCTCCCGCAGGCCGGCGCTCACAATCCGCGGAGCGCATGCCGGGGTTTTGCCATAAAAAGAGCAGGGCTCCAGGGTTACGTACATCACCGCGCCGCGGGCCATTTCTCCGGCCCGGTCCAGGGCGTTGGGCTCGGCATGAGGTCCGCCAAAATAGGCATGCCAGCCCTCGCCGACAATCTGCCCCTCTTTTACAATAACAGCTCCCACCAGTGGATTGGGGCTCACCCGTCCCCTGCCCTTGCGTGCCAGGCGCAGGGCCCGGGCCATATATTTACTATAATTTTCCATGTGTATGATTTAGTTTGAGGCTCCGGTCAGCCTTTACAGGCGCTATTCCCTGAAGTTAGGATGTGTTGAAAAAACAGAAGAAGGACAACGGATTTTATGCCCGTTATTCTTCCTTGCCGGAGGAGACATTGATCTTGGGCATATTGTCCATATCCACTTCCAGATCAATTTCCCGGACGGCGGGAACATTGGGTACAAGTTCCTTCTCTATAAAGCGGTTTATAGCGGCAACCTGTTCCAGCAGATGATCCCCCTGTCCCTCAAGGCCGTTTGCCGACTTCTCCAGCTTTTCGGCCTCCTGCTCCAGTTCACATTCCATCTTTTTTTCCACCTCTTCGTCAAAGCCGGAAAAGACATATTCCATGGCATGCCCCACGGCCTTTACTGCCAGACGGGCGCCGGCAATCCCCACGCGCACCCCTTTGCTGCCCATGTTGTTTCGCAGATCAAAGATATCATACATTTTTTCATAGTACCGTACCAATATCTCCCGCTCATCCGGAGACAAGGTTATCTTTTTGGCATTGACATACAATTGACCGTCCTCATCCACTTCCATGAGATAGCTGTCGTTTTCCCGGGAGCAGATAATCAGGTTTCCCTCCTCAAACAACAGATAATTGTCGGCATTGATATTCATTTGAATTTTCTTAATTTGCTGTTTGATACCGTCATCGGCCCGGACGGCCGTGATGAAACCAAAAATAAAAACAAATCCAAATAGGTATATCTTTTTCATGGCCCGTTCCTCGCTTATTTCTGCTTACACTACGTACCATGAAACGTATTGTTGCAGATAATGCCCTTTGCACCGGCACTTTGAACTGCATTATAACAGAACGCCCATTATATTACAAGAAAAATGACGGAGCATAAGAAAAATGACACCTTCCGGCGACCTTTCCTTTTTGCAAAACTTCAATGACCGCATCGGTTATGTATTGGATACCAATGTCCTGTTGCATGACCCGGCCAGTATCTTCCGGTTTGATGAGCACATCGTACTGATCTCGCTGCTGGCCCTGGAAGAGATTGATAACAAAAAAAGCGACCCCGGTATCGGCTATAATGCCCGGGATATCAGCCAGAAGCTGGAACAACTGCTGGATCGCGCCGCGGAAGAGACCGGCGCCCTGCATATCCCCAACGGCAAGGACGGATATCTGGCCTTTCTGTCGGGCAACCTTTCCGCCTCCTTTCCCCGGGAACTGGCGCTGAACTACAAGGACAATGCCATGATTGCCCAGGTGTTGGGTCTTCAGGAACGGTTTAAACACATTAAGTTTGTCATGGTCAGCAAGGATCGCAATCTGCGCATAAAATGCCGCGCCCTGGGCCTGGCCGCCGAAGACTACCGGCATGATAAAATTTCCGAGGAATATCTTTCCAGCTTTTTCCAGCCCATCAAACAAATCCAGCTGGAAGAAGAGGATATCAATACCATCTTCAAGGGCAAGCACTCCTCCAACTGGAGTTTTAATTACCGCCGCCGCTGGCAACTGGCCGAAAACGAAGGCGTGGCCCTGTTCGATCCTTCCGGCCAGCTTTTTGGCATGGGGCTGCGCAAGAAGGATAAAATACGTTATTTTGACTATTTTTCCACCAAGGTGATGGATACCTATCCCAAGGTGCTGGATGAGGAGACCTGGCAATACAACTTTGAACAGGCCGTCTGTATGAACCAGGCCATGGATGACGATATCCGCATCCAGATCATTATCGGGCGCGCCGGAACGGGAAAGACACACATTGCCATGGCCGCCGCCCTGGAAAAGGTCTTTCAGGAAAGAAAGTATGACTCCATCAAGCTGATTAAACCGATCGTTACCAAAAGCCGGCTGGGTGAGGATATCGGATTTTTACCGGGATCGGTTAAGCGCAAACTGATCCCCCGTATGCGGCCCTTTATCGAAAAGCTGCGCCAGTTTACCAACGAAATCGACTCCGAGGAGAGTTATAAGAAGCTTTTGGATTCCGGAGTGATCGAGCTGATCAACCTGGCCGATGTGCGCGGGGCCGACCTGGCCAACTCCTTTGTTATCTTTGATGAAGCGCAAAACGCCAACCCCTTTCAGATGCGCACCCTGGGCACCCGCCTCGGGGAAAACACCAAGCTGATCGTTCTGGGCGACCCCACACAAATAGACAGCATCTATCTGGATAAATATAGCAACGGGCTGATCAACCTGTATGAAAACTCCCTGCAAAACCCAGAATCCTTTATCGCCCGTATCTGTCTGGTGCAAATGGTGCGTTCCCATACCAGCAAATGGTTCGACAACACCCTGAGTCGACTGTAGATGAGCGCCCATCCCATGCTGAGCCCTTCGCAAACGACACGTTTCCGCCGCAAATTGTTGGAGTGGTTCCGGGCCAACAAGCGTGACCTGCCCTGGCGGAAACAGAAGGACTGGTATCCCGTCTACCTGGCCGAGATCATTTTACAACAAACTACCGTGGAACAGGGTTTGCCCTATTACCGGGCCTTTATCCGCCGTTTCCCCCATGTAAGCGCCCTGGCGGCGGCGGATTTGCAGGAGGTGCTCAAACTGTGGCAAGGCCTGGGTTATTACGCTCGTGCCCGCAATATGCACAAAGCGGCCGGGATTTTGACGGATCGGTATGGCGGCTGTTTCCCGCAGGACTACAAGCAGGCACTGGCACTGCCGGGCATTGGGCCCTATACGGCAGCGGCCATTCTCTCCCAGGCTTTCAACCGCGTGCATGCCGTGGTGGATGGCAACGTCAGCCGCGTCATTACCCGCCTACTGGCCCTGGAAGATGATATACGCCGGGCAGACACCCAAAAAAGAATACAGCATGTTGCCGGTCTGCTGATCAGCCGGAAATATCCCGGCGACTTTAATGAGGCGATGATGGAGTTGGGGGCGCTGGTGTGCACACCCCGCGCTCCCCTGTGCGCAAGTTGCCCCGTCAGCCGCTATTGCCGGGCCCGCGATTTGGGAAAAGCAGCGCAGATCCCCTATAAATCCCCGGCCGTACCCAAGCGCCGGCAGTATCATCTGGTCATGATCCGCGAACGGGAGAATCGAATATTGTTGCGGCAAGGGAACGACCACGGACTACTGGCCGGTATGTGGGGCTTTCCGGTCAGGGTGGTTTCCGGAAAAGAACTGGAGCAGCCAGGAAAAATTGAACAAATGGCTCCCGACGGATTGCACACCAAAAAGATTTCACCGCCGATGCGGCATGTTTATTCCCATATCGATCTGAAGTACCGCGTGGTTTGGCTGGAGGAGAGGCCGGAAAACCGGGACGACGACAAAAAAAACCTTTGGCTGGCGCGGCATGAGCTGGAGCATTACCCCATTCACAAAGCACACCTGAAGGCGCTGCACTGGCTGGATCAACAGATGAAGGAAGCGGACTGAGGCCGTTTTCCATGAATGAGCAAAGGCACGGGCAATGGGGACAGGGTTACGGACAAAAAAAAACTGCCGGCGCGCGGCAGTTTTTAAAAGCATCCATGCTTAAAACCAGGTTCCTTCCTGAGCTTCTTACCTTCGGCGATTGCCACCAACAATACAGAAGAGAATGGTAAACGCCTTAAAACTGTTCATTATTTTTTTATAAATCCGGGTTTTAAACAAAACTCCAATTTTCCGAAGTGAAATATGTTTATATCAAGGAATATTTTCCCGTGTCAGCCACCCAAAAACTATGTTATGGCCTGGGGAAAAAGACATAACCATCTATAAAATCACATCGCCGATGATCCCAGCCTTTAACGGCGTTATCGATGGACAGGTTAACGGCTGTTCCCCGGCAACACAACCCCGGCGGAACCGGGGTTGGTAAAAGGAGCGCTAAGTTATTAACGGGTGAAGGGGCTTACCGGACCGGCAACAGCTTGCGGAGCGGCACGAATTGATATCCCGCCGGCAAGTGGAAACCCGCGGACAACCGGCACGCCCACTTTGGCAGGAAAAATCCGTTGAAACGGATGGAAGAATGACGGGGTTATTTCACCGGGCAGCATGATATTAGCGGAGCATAAGTTCCATAATGATTATCTTTTTCATTTTGACATGGATTTGTGTAAATTTTTTGTTTTTTAAAATTATGAGGCAATGTATTGAAACAGCTTAAACGGATAAAAGGAACGCAGGATATCCTGCCGGAAAAATCACCGCAATGGCAGGCCCTGGAGCGGCACATCCGCCGGGAAATGGCTCTGTTCAATTTCCGTGAAATCCGCACCCCGGTTTTTGAAATGACCGAGGTCTTTGCCCGCGGTATCGGTCAGTTTACCGATATCGTCTCCAAGGAGATGTATACTTTTCAGGACCGTTCAAGAAAGAGCCTGACCCTGAAACCGGAAATGACCGCCCCGGTGATGCGGGCCTTTATCGAGAACACCCTTTATGCCCGCACCCCGGTACACAAACTGTACTACCTGGCGCCCTTGTTCCGTCAGGAGAATCCGCAAGCCGGACGTTTACGTCAGTTTCATCAATACGGAGCCGAATTTATCGGCAGCCCGGCGCCTGAGGCGGATGTGGAAACCATATTGCTGGCTTTGCACATTTTTGAAGGACTGGGGTTGAAAAACATGGAACTGCGCATCAACAGCGTGGGTGATCCCGAAAGCCGCGAACCCTATAAAGCACTGTTGCGGGACTACCTTTCCCAAAACATCCCCGATCCGGAACCGGTTGTGGCCGAACGTATCGCCAACAATCCCCTGCGCGTGCTGGACTCCAAGGATGAGAATCTGCAAGAAGTGATTCAACAGGCGCCCAAGCTGATCGACCATCTCAAGGAATCCGCTGCCGCCCACTATCACTCCGTTAAAGCACAACTTTCCAAAGCCGGTGTGGGCTTCAGGGAAGACCCCACCCTGGTACGCGGCCTGGATTATTATACCCATACGGTTTTTGAAGTGACCAGTGACGCCCTCGGGGCGCAAAATGCCCTGTGCGGCGGCGGACGTTACGATCTGCTGGCCCGGGAACTGGGCGACAAGGATTTCCCCGCCGTGGGCTTTGCCGCCGGCATGGAACGCATACTGATGGCCCTGGAAGCTCAGGGCATACAACTGGCCGAACCTGAAGCGCCCGATATTTTTATGATCACCATGGGCCAGGCTGCCCGCGAAGAAATGACGCCCTGGCTGGCCAGGCTGCGCCGCGCGGGTCTTTCCGCCGATGCCGACTTTCTGGGACGCAGCGTGAAAGCCCAGTTCCGCGAGGCCAATCGCAGTGGCGCCCGCTTTAGCCTGATTCTGGGAGAGGATGAACTGGAGCAGAAATTCTTTTCCGTTAAGGATATGAAAAACAGCACCCAGGAAAATGTACCCTTCGGGGAACTCACCGGCTATCTTCTGCAGAAAAGGAAGGACTGATATGAAGCCATACCGGCGGGGGAACCGGCGATGATCCGCCCACTTTCAGCCGCCAAGGTACGCTACTACCGCAAACTGCATCAAAAAAAGTACCGCCGGCAGGAAGGTCTTTTTATCGTCAGCGGCCGGCGTGCCGTGGATGAAATCATGGCTTCGCCCCTGGAGGTGGAGAATCTGTTGGTCGATGCCCGGGGTCACCCCGGACATTATCGCGGGTACGACGGGCCCATGTACAGTGTTTCCACACAGGAGCTCAAAACCATCAGCGATGTGCAAACACCGCAGGAAGTGGCGGCCATCGTCAGGATACCGCAAACGCTTTTCGATGAAACAAGACCGGAAGGGCATCTGCTTTATTTGGAGCGGATCAACGACCCGGGCAACCTGGGCACCATCATCCGCACCGCCGCCTGGTTCGGCTGGAAACATCTTTTGCTCAGCCATGATTCCACCGACCCTTATCAGCCCAAAACCGTGCGGGCCACGGCGGGAATGATCGGTTATGTCGATATCATCAGCGATTGCCGGACAAGCACGTTGCAGGTCCTGAAAGAAAAAGGCTATACCCTTTGGGGCACCGATGTGAACGGCGGTAAGGATTTGAAAAGCATCAACCCGCGGGGACGCCACCTCGTCATGTTGGGTTCCGAGGCCCACGGCCTTACCGGGCAGGCCGGGGCTCTAGCGGATTCCCGGCTATATATCAAACGTCAGGGACATGGAGAATCCCTGAATATGGCCATGGCCGCCGGTATTATTATGCACCATTTCAGCCGGAAAGAAGAAACAGGCTCTTAACCCTGAAAAGGAAAACAGCGTTTATGAATAAAAACAAATTTCCGGAACCCCTGGAAGCCCTGTTGCTGGTACTGGTTATCTTCAGCGGCATCCTGCTGCTCACCATTACCATAGGCGTGGTTGCCAGGGCCCTTGACTTAAGCAGCAACCTGGATCGCAACCTGGAGCTGCTGCTATTCTTTCTGGAAAGCCTCTTTCTGATTATCCCCTGGATATATGCCCGCAAGCGCGGTTTCGACACCGTCGCCCTGTTCCGCTTGGGTCCCGCATCCCGACAGGTCTATTATTACGCCTTTGTCATGGGTTTGTCCCTGATTGTTCTGACGGATGAAATGGAGCGGCTGATTGCCATTTTCATGCCCATGCCGGACAACCTGGCGGATATGATGAAACCCCTGTATGTAAGCGGTTTTACGGAATGGCTGATTGTATTGACGGGGAGTGTTGTTATCGCCTCCGTGGCCGAGGAAGCCCTGTTTCGCGGTTTTTTACAGGTTTCCCTGGAAAAAAAGGGTGATGTAACGCGAGCGGTGGTACTGACCTCCGTAAGCTGGACCATCATACACATGAACCCCTATTGGGCCATTCAAATCTTTTTCATGGGTATTTTTCTGGGTTACATCGCCCAGCAGGTCAACTCCATTCGTCCGGCCATCCTGATTCATGCCATGAACAATCTTTTGGCCCTGCTGGTGATCAATTTTGAGATAGATGCCGATATTCCCTATTATTCCTTTAACGGGCATGTCTCGCCGTGGATTCTTGTCATAGCCGTGGCCATGCTCTATTATTCTATCCGGGGGATTGGTCGTCTGCCTCGTCCGCGCCCAACGCCACCATCTTTGTAGCCAGGAAATTCATCACCGCTTCCTCGGCGGCGATAACATCGGTGGCATGGGCATTGCGCAGGCTGTCCCAAACAGCCTGGGGACTCACCCCTTCCAGGTCGGCAACTTTATGGTAGGTTCCCAATTCCTTGTAACGCCAATAGCGCTTAAAGGTGATGGTACTCCAGCGTTTTTTTATGGCATACATCAGGGTGTAAACCGTATTGATATACAGATCCAGTTGTTGATCCGTGGAGCGGAAGTTGACCCGCAAACGGTTTTTTTTGGCATAATTCAAGGCGGCGTTGGCGCGATGAAAGGCCGGGCCGTCCATTTCGATAGGGATATTGGCCCCCATGCGCTGAATGGCGCCAAGACCGATTCCATAACGTAATCCCAGAGGGTGCAGCAGACGTTCGAATTCAATCATGATCGAGTGTACCCGGGGCACATTGGCGACCACCCCCTGAAACTCATCGCCCTTGGTTATCATAAAAGGCGCTTCGATATCCGCCGCCCAGTTTTCGTTTACCTGGACGATGGCCGACTTCAGGAACAACTGCCACTCGTAGCGTTCCCGTTCCTTCATCTTCTTCGAATCTTTTATATCGGCGATAATCACCGCAACCGTATTGGCCATGTTCCCCTCTGTCTGCATCAAATTCCGCTGTCGCCTGTTCACACATTGAAGCCGCCCCGGCGGATCATTACCGGTACTTTTTGAGAATCGCCGGTAAAACACTATCCGTTGGGTTCTGTTTTCAACCCGTTCTCATTCCGGGCGGGTTCCCAGCCTCTTTTGATGTTTTTCCACCTCCCGCATTACCCGGTTGGCCAGACGCAGGGCACGCAGACCGTCTTCCGCCGTAACCGGTGGTGTTTTATCCTCGCGGATGGCATCAACAAAAGCCTGAAGTTCATCCCGCAACGGGTTAACCTCTTTTTTAGAACGCCGGGTATACTTAATATTTTTTTTCAGGGACGCGGCGTCCAGCTGCCCCAGATGAATGGCCAGTTCCGCTTTATCGTTACCGGTATCGCTATCCGGGATATAAAACGCCTCGGCTTCCCCGTCGCTGAAATCAAAAGAGATATAGGCGTTTTTTTGAAATACCCGCATTTTACGCATTTTTTTTGCAGAAATTCTGCTGGCCGTCACATTGGCCACACAACCGTTGGCAAATTCGATACGGGCATTGGCAATATCCACACTGGGAGAAACCACGCTCACACCGCTGGCGGCCACTTTGACCGGCTCGCTGTTAACCAGGTGCAGTATCAGGTCAAGATCGTGGATCATCAGATCCAGAATAACCGCCACATCGGTACCGCGCGGATTAAACTGCGCCAGACGATGGGCCTCGATAAACACCGGCTGCAGATTAACCCCGGCCATGGATTGCATCGCGCCGTTAAAGCGTTCGATATGCCCCACCTGGATTTTAAGATTCTTTTCACGGCTAAGAGCGATAAGCTCTTCCGCTTCCTTCTCCGTGGCCGTCAGCGGCTTTTCCAGGAAAACATGTTTCCCCGCCCGCAAGGCCTGCATAGCAACCGCGTGATGACTGGTGGTGGGGGTAACGATATTTACGGCCTGCACGTCCGCCAGCAGAGCGTCTATTTCCCGGTATACCTCGCATCCCAGTTCCTGCCCCACCAGACCGGCCTGTTTATAATCCGTATCGTATATACCCATGAGGGTGGCCTGCTTTACATCGGCGTAAAGCTTTGTGTGCAGCTTTCCCAGATGACCGACACCGATAACGCCTACTTTTACATTACTCATCTTCTGTATCTTCATCTCCCAATAGTTCAAATTCCTTATCCCGGTCACGATCCACAAAGGTGAACGATAAATTACGCGACGGGTAAAGCCAGGTTATATGAGGCGTTCGCGTATCATAGCGTCTGTTTTCGATCTTTTCCGGAGGGCCGTAGAGCAAATAGATACGGCCGCGATCGGTTTGCCAACCCTCTTTATGACGGTTGGAAAACAGGCGTACCGTTTCACTGACCCGTTTAAAATAGACCTCCAGTAATTCATTATAGCGGGTATCGGGGGTGGGGTCCCTTTCTTCCCAGAATTTTTCTATCCATTGACCAAGCTTGCGGTAATTCATGCCTTTTACTTCGGCGCGCTGTTCATCCGTCAGCAAATATTTCATGGGACGTATGGCCAGGTCGGGATGATAGAGATACACCGGCTTTTTAATCCATACCAAATCAAACTCTTTTTCCGGCGTCAGGTTTTTTTTATTGATAACAACGTTAAAGCGCAGGCTGTAATGCCCTTCCACCAGGCTTTTCATGGGCAGGATATAGCGAATGGCCATTTCCGTTTTTGTGGAAACGCCATTTACAAATTGCCGCTGTACCAGTTTTTTTTGATCCTTTAACTGTTGATTCAGGCGAATTTCAATGCGGACACTGTCCCCCACTTCCGTTCTCAGACGGATAAAGGCGTGATAGGGGCGGTTAAACTCCAGCACTCTGTGCATCGGACTGAGGGTATAAGCCGGACGGTTGTCGACGGAATCATGTTCAAAAAAGGCCACATCCGTGGAAAGCGGCCGTGTGCCACCTTCCCTTTTATGGTTATAAGGCAATACCGCCTTGTACTTGACACTGCTGGAAAGATCGCGCACTTCCAGCAACACATTGTAGTTGGCGCTTTTCAGGGAATCCCGGGCAACGCTATTTGTTAAAGGCAAAAGATATTCATGTGTTTGATAAATCCACTGCGAGTTGGTGGTTTTAAAGTCCGGAATGCTTACCTTTTCCCGCCAGGTATAACCGGCGATAAGCGTATCCCGGATTCTCAAAGAGGCGGTCACTTCATAAGAGGCCAGAAAAGCGGAGTCCGTGCGCGTAAATTGTAAAAAATCATTTTGCACAGCCACGGCCAGGCGAAAAAGCGGCCGCCAACCGGGGTCACGATCAATAAAAAAATTAAACTGTACGGGCGCTTTACGTTTTACCGGAAAATGATACCGGGAGGGTACATCGATCAGATCCTTTTGAAGGGGCGGTTCACTCGGCTGCGCCTGCAAATTGATCAGTATGGTCAATAAAATAATGAGTACTCGCATCCCATCTCCAAAAAGATAAGAATTTACTTCTCCGCCTCTTTTAAAGCAAGGTAAGTCTAACCGGACTGCGGATTGCGCCATATCCCCTGTTTTGCCTATCTTTAGCCACCTTCGACGAACCATATTCATTTTATGAGGCCAAGCCCATGTTGCACCGTGTTTATCTTTTCCTGATTGCTTTATTGCTTTTCCCCCTGTTCTCCACCGGCGCTACCCCGAAGCTGGTGGATCAAAGCAAGGTTTACATCACCGAAAGTTCCTACACCTTCAAAATCAAAGCGGCCCGGGATGATTTTTCAGGCTCTTTGTTCCTAACCCACGAGGACAGGCGTTTGTCCCTTTCTTTTAGCTATGACAGTGTTTCCGGTTTATGGCAGAGTACGAAAAGCACCTTTGAACAGGCGGGAAGCTGGCAGCTAAGCGGCGCGAACGGTCCCATTGCCGAGCTTTGGGTCATTCCCGGCTGGCTGAGTATTTTACCGCCCCTGATCGCCATTTTACTGGCCCTGATTTTCCGCCAGGTGCTGTTGGCCCTTTTCGCCGGCGTCTTTACCGGGGCCATGATCATTCATGGCTACGACCCCGTCAGCGGCTTCTTTTTGGGCGTGAGTGACTATATCGGTGTTTCGGCCGCCAATCCCGACAACTTCGCCATCCTGGTTTTCAGTCTCACCCTGGGGGGGATGGTAGGGGTGATTTCCCGTGCGGGCGGCACCCAGGGCATTGTGGAAACCCTGTCCCGCTATGCCTCCGGCTACCGGCGCGGACAATTGGCCACCTGGGCCATGGGTATCCTCATTTTCTTTGATGATTACGCCAACACTTTGATCGTCGGCAATACCATGCGTCCTTTTACCGATAAGTTAAAGATCAGCCGGGAAAAACTGGCCTATCTGGTGGATTCCACCGCCGCCCCGATTACCACCATAGCCCTTATCTCCACCTGGATCGGCTATCAAATCAGCCTCATCGGCCAGGCCTACGGTCAGTTGGGGCTAAGCGATAACGCTTATCTCGTCTTTCTGCAAACCATCCCTTACTCCTTTTACCCCATAATGGCCCTGGTGTTTGCTTTTTTTATAGCCATTCTGGGACGGGATTTCGGCCCCATGCTGGCGGCGGAACGGCGCGCCCAACACCAGAACAAGGTTTTAAGTGACAAGGCCATCCCCCTGGCCGATGTTAACGCCAAGGAACTGTTGGCCGAGCCCGGCACCCCCCTGCGCTGGTATAATGCCCTGCTGCCCATAATCACGGTGATCCTGACCACCATCGTCGGCCTGTGGATTACCGGATACAACAAAACAGGGCCACGCGCCGTCGATGATTCGCTATTGCATTACATCAGCACGGTGTTTGGCGCCGGAGACTCTTTCAAGGTATTGCTGTGGAGTGCCTTTTTCGGCACCTTTGTGGCCATGATCATGATCCTCAGCCAAAAGATTCTGAGCCTTCACGAGGCTTTAAACGCCTGGGTGGCCGGAGTAAAATCCCTGGTTCTGGCGGCGCTGATTCTGGTTATGGCCTGGAGTATCGGCAATGTGTGCAATGATGTGCAAACCGCCAACTGGGTCATAAACAGTACACAATCCCTGCTCTCGGCGCGCTGGGTTCCCACGATCACCTTTATCATTGCCGGGGTCATCGCCTTCTCCACGGGCAGTTCCTGGGCCACCATGGCCATCCTGACCCCCATCGTCATCCCTATCGCCCACCAGCTTCCCCATGCCGATGCCACCATCACGGCCGCCCACCAGCAGATCATTATGTTGAGTTCCATCGCCGCGGTGTTGGCCGGTTCGGTATTCGGTGATCACTGTTCGCCCATATCGGATACCACCATCATGTCATCCATGGCTTCCGGCTCGGATCATATAGACCATGTTCGCACGCAAATGCCCTATGCCCTGGTCGTGGCCACCGTGGCTGTCCTGTTCGGATTTATTCCGGCCGGTTTTGGTTTAACCAGCGGCGTGGAAATTGTTTTAAGCGCGGGAGCTTTGTTTTTAATCGTTCGTTTTGCCGGCAAAAAGTCAACGGAAAAGGTTGCCTGAGGCGCAGGGTTTGTCAGAAAAAGACGCCGATATCATCCGCGGCCACGGGCAAGGCCCCTTGCCGCAGCCATCGGCCGTTCAGGGGATGATGCAGTACAAACAGCGGAAAGCGGTGTTCGATCAGGTAACCGAAAAGTTCCGCTAACCGCCCTTCCGGCGCTATGAACAAAAAAAGAACGGCGTGACACTGTTCCAGCATCAGGGCGTCGCGCCGGGCTACCGTTTTTAAGGTGGCCCGGCTTTGGGCAACATCCGGGGCCACCTGCAACAGACGCCCGCTGTCCATCATCACATCCAGCCCGGACCTGAGAGGGGCATCCTCCAGCATCCGTGCCGCGTAGCTGATAACATATCCTCTGCCGGAATCCATAAAGGTTTGCAAAAAATGTTTTTCCAGGGACGATTGCCACCCTCCGGCCACGGTCATCCCGGCCCGGGCCATCGTACGGGCCAGCAGGGCGGCATCGTCTTTCAGAGCCTCAGAGGCCTGACGCGAACCGTACACCGCCACAAAGTTCTGGCTTAAAAGTTCAATATTCCCGCGGGTATGAAAAGTTTGAGGCATGGCACTAACCCCACAATGATGGAACCGGTGACAAAGTATTCTAAGATACGGTACTACAGGTAAAAAAATCCAGCCGTGTAAAGCGGGAAAGGCGAAACGATATCAGTAATTAAATCCCCAGGAGACATAGAACTGTTTACGGCCAAAGGCATTTTGCCCCCAGGCGATATTCAAAGGGCCCAGAAAAGTCTCCCAGCCCAGGGAGACACCACTGGCAGCCAGCAGCTCCGAGGTTCTTAAGGATAATACCGGTTGCTGCCAGACATTCCCCAGATCATACCGCACGCCAAGATAAACCGGCGTCAGAATCTTGAAAGGCAGCCGCCAGCGGTAGCCAGCACTGACGATAAGCATTTGTCTGCCGTAACGCTCATTTTCCAGCAATCCGTAAAACTGGCGAAAACCACCGATACGAAAATATTCCGAAAAGGGTGTGGAGATATCGGCCAGCCCGCCATCAAATCTCAGGTGTAAAACATGGTTGGCATTGAACAAATGTGAATAGGTTTCCAGATGTAAACGGATTTTGCTGTAGCCCTGCTGGCTTTGCAGCAGCACCGTATTTCCGCTTTCCCATTCCCAATAATTGTATTCACCCTTGGTCGGAAAATCGATACGGTCGCGTTTATCGGTTACCGAGCGCAGGGCAAAGGATCGTAGCTGCAGGGTACGTTCCTGCGAAAACAGACCCTCCTCAACCGTATTGCGAACGCGTTGTGCCTTAATTTCGGCGGAGACCAGACCGAAGCGTTCCACCTGTCGGCCCAGCAAAAGCCGAATACCGGCCCGTTCTTCCCGGTAGCGCCCCTGATACGGTGTATGCCAAAAACGGGGGTTTACCTCCCAGGAGTAAAACAAAATGCCACGAAAAGTGAACAGAGAGGTGAATATCCTTTCCGAGCGAAAGCGCAACCCCAGCCAGCCATCGCGGTTACCCACCCGGGCCTGGGCTTTGGCCTTAACGCCGCGCCCCAACAGGTTTTCATCGGAAAGCTCCAGATAAGCCTGAAAGAGACGGTCATTATCGCCTTTACCGCCAAACTGCACGCGTACGGAGGGTTTTTCATCAACATGAATTTCCACGTCGGCGGCCTGACCATGACGGCGTACATCCGCCGTAACCCGTTTAAACAATTGCGTGCCGTACAGGTTGGCCAGCCGTTTCTTGATATCCAGCCAGTTGAAGATGGCCCCCCGGGGGATCTGAAACTCGCGGCTGATCACATAGTCCCGCGTTTTTTTATTCCCCGATACCATGATGCGGCCAACCTGCCCCTCGTTGATACGGATGGACAGCACACCGTTTATAAATGTGACATCCTCGATTTCCATCAGGGAATAGCCACGACCATGATAGATTTTTCGCAAACGGTCGAAATCATCATTCAATATACGTGTTATGGGTACCTGCCCCACTTTGGTGCGCATGGAGTCCAACAATTCATGATGGCTGACATAAACATTACCCTGAAAAAGTATGGTATCAATGGCAGAGTAGGATTCAAAAAAGTAGTGCAGTTCCCGCCTTTTGGCCGAGTAGCGCGCCGTCACCTTTGAAAAACCGCCGTCCAGTACCCAGCGCTCCATGCGGCGGGAGAGGGTCAACACGGACAGACTGTCAATCTTATGGCCATTGATCAGTTCGCGCGTCAAAAAACGGGCGCTTTGCTTTTCAAACGACTTGAGTTGCTTATGAATCTCTTCCAGCTTGATTTGCGCTTCCTCTTCACCGGCGCGGATCAGGGCATCCACCTTGCTGAAATCCGTATTGGTTGACCGCGGCAAAACGGGCGTAAGCAGTATATCCACATCGCCATATTCCTTAACGTTATTCCGGTCGGTCATAATGGTTGTAACCTGATCGGCCACCTCCCAGGGGGCGCTGAGTTCATCCCGGGAACGCAGTTCGGCACTCACATCGGCGGCAATGACAATATCCGCTCCCCACTCCCGGGCCACCCCGGCGGGCAAGTTGGCCTTAACCCCGCCATCCACCAGTAAAAGCGTATCCCAGCTCACGGGAGAAAAAAGCAGGGGCACCGCCAGCGAGCCGTTTAACGCGGCGGCAATATTTCCGCGATCCAATACAATCTTACGGCCATGGACAATATCGGTAGCCACGGCGCGAAAGGGTATCTTTAGATCATCAAAGCTGTTCTTTACCTGATAAGGCGCCAGCATGAACAGATCGGAGAGGACATTGAGCACCTTTTGTCCCGGTGTTACGGCATTGGGGATATAGGGCTGCCAGTTTTCCAGGCGGATGGAGGCAATATAGCGATCCTGTTCATTCTTCTGTTCCAGAAACAGGTTGGAGCGGGAGGCGGTATCGCGGAACATATCGCCCCAGTCGATGGTATGGAAAAAGGTTTCTATTTCCCCGGCGGAATAGCCCGCCGCATACAGACCACCCACCACCCCGCCGATACTGGTGCCGACTATCAGATCGGGGCGAATACCGGCTTTTTCCAATACTTTCAGAACGCCAATATGACTGATTCCCCGGGAACCACCTCCGCTAAGCACCAGGGCAATCCTTGGCGCCGGCAAAAAATTATCCGAGGAGATCACCTCAATATGCCCGTTTTGGAAACGCGCCTCCTTGACAAAAACTTCCTGTGCCATGACCGCCATGCTGAACAGGAGCAGCAATCCGTAAACAGAGCGCATTACGCTCGTTGTCCGGCCCGGAAAATTAACGAGTCCTGCCATCGCCAGCCCGCCGTTGTTGTTTTTCGTTGATCAACTTATGGATATACGCTTCAATCATCTGCTGATATTCCGGTGCGTACCCTTCGTTATATGATTTTTGCAGAGCCTCCTGTAGCTGCTTTAAATAGGCATTTTCAGCGGGGGTCAGCCTGCGCGGATCGACCGCCTGATATTTTTTGGCCCGCTCGGCCCGCCGTTTTTTAGAGTATTCCCGCTCCCGGGCCGATTTCTGCGCATCCAGCATACGGGAAAGAATGCGCTGCTGCCGTTCAACGGTTTTACGGGAAACGCCCTTTTTCAGCAGATCCTGCACCACCTTATCCATCTCTTCACTGAGTTCCCCCAAACGGCCCAGCACATCGCCCCGGTTACCCATCTCACCGGCCAGTTCCTCCATGGCCTGTTTCAGGGCCTGTTGTTGCGCGGCCAGACGCCGCTGCCTGCCCTGCTGATCCGGCGTCAACCGTCCCCGGTTCCCTTGTTGGGCGTTGAACAGCCCCATGGTTTCACCATTAAGCCCTCCCTGCATGCCGGCCATTTGTTTCAATTGCTCCATCAATTGTTCAAATCCCGTACCGCTGGAAGATTTTTCCATACGGGACAATGAGCGCTGCATGCCCTGAACGCTGCGGTTTAAAGCCTCCATCGCCTTGCGCTGGCTCTGAGCGGCCGGCATGGCCCGGCGCTCGCTCAAATCGTCCAGACTCTTGCGCATTTGACTTTGTGCCATGGCCATGTTGCGGTTCAGGCTCTGTTCCATAAAAAAGGTCTGCTTGGACAGTTCTATCATTTCGCCGATGGTCTTTTGTAAATTTTGCTGAACCCGGGCCTGCTTACGGGCGATATCGCGCAACTCATCATCCACCTGCGAGGCACTGCGGCTGCGCCGCTGAAGCCTTTCCTGCTCGAACGACAGTTTTAGCAGATCCCCGGTTATGGCCAGCATCCTGGATTCTACTTTTTGTTTATGGCGTTGCTGCATGCTGTTGAGGCTGCTTTGCAGCTGACTTTGCATGGCGGCCATATCCTTTTGCAGGGCCTGCGATTGTTCCCCGGCCTGTTCCTGCTGTCCCTGTTCAATCTTTTGGCGGATTTCCTCGCTTTGGCGGGCCAACTGATTCCGGGACATATTTTTCCGGGCCTCTTCCATTTGACGCATGGCTTCCTTAAAGGATTGCATACGCGGGTTATCCATCATCTCCTTCAGGGAAGCTTCCAGCCGCTTCAATTGCCCGGTTTGTTGTTCCTGCATCCGGCCGGCATCATCGCTGTTCTTATTCAGCTCTTCCGTAATCTGTTTTTGTTTTTCAAGCAGCTCCCGCGCCTGATCCGCCAAACGTTGCAACTGCTGCTCCATCTGGATTTGCTTAAACAGCTCCAGGGTTCGTTCCAGATTTTGCTTAAAGTTCTCCTGATTCTCCTTAAAGGATTGCAGGGCTTTTTGCACTTCCGCCGGGTCCGACTTTTCCATGGCCTGTTGTAACTTGCGCATGGCTTCCATCAACTCCGGCGGTGCGATCTGGCGAAACATCTCCTGCAGCTGCTGATATTTTTGCATCAACTCTTCGCTTATCATATCCTTATTTTCCAGCCGCTCTACCATCTCCTGTAATTCCTGCTCGATTTTTTGCACCTTTTCCCGGAGCTTTTTTTGTTCCTCCAGCGTCTGCTCGATACGCTTCTTCGTTTCCCAGTCCATTTTTTGCGACCGTTTCAGGTCACGCTGTATCTCCTCCAGAGTCTTCTTCAACTCCTCGGACTGTCCGGAGATGTCTTCCATCTTTTCATTTTGATCCCGTGTCTTTTCGGTAAAATCCCGGAACAGATCATCCAATGAGGGAAATATCACTTTATAACGGGCACTTTCCGCCTTGCCCGGTCCGGTGATAACATTTCCGTCCCGGGCCACGGCATAATATTCTATTTCATCTCCAAAAGCGATGGCTAAATCCGAAAAATCGAACAGTAAGCGCCCACGGGTCTCACCGTTTTCACGGAGCAGTTGAAAAGGCCGCTTTCGCCACACGCCGGTATCTCCGGCGGCCAGATGCCGGTAGCGCAGGGTAAGAGCCGAAACGCCAAAGTCATCACCGGCAGCAGCCTCAAGGGCCAGTATATCTTCCGGCTGAGCTTCCACATCCGTACCGGGGAGCACAATTTCCACATAGGGGGGGCGGTCTTCCAGCATATCAACATGAAAAAGAACGGCTTGCCGGTTGGTGAGTGAATCCATGGATAAAAGATTAAAGCGGTATTGCCGGGAACGGGTAAACACAGCACGGCCCTCGGCGGTAAAATTGTGTACATCTAAATTCAATATCGTGGAATCGGAAAATTGCAGGGCGGCGGCACGCAAAGCCTTATTGGCAGTGAGCTTGAATTGGATCTCCGTTCCGGGCAAGAGGCTATAGCGCGTATCGCTCAGGTCAAACGATGAGCCGGGCAGACCGCTATAAGCCGGAGGAAAAGCCTTGATTTGTGCCGTCTTTACCATGGGAGGGTCCAGCACAACCACCCGGAAGGTATCGGAAACAATGTGTCCTTTATAGTCCCCGGTTTCCATCTCCGTGGCGCTGAGCCAATAGCGGAAATCTTTTTTAATGTTCTTCAGCGTCAGCGTATAACTTGCCACACCGGCCCTGACAAGGGGATAAGACATGCGCCGGGCGCCCTCTTCCTTCCAAAGCAACATGCCTCCGGCGCGCGGGCCCCGATAGCCGGCCGTTATCTTCAGATCATCCCCCGTATAAGCGGTTACCGAACCGGGAGCCACCTCAAAACTGTAGGCGGGTACAGCGGCGAACATACCCCAGGGCATCACCATTCTAAGCACGGATATCCCCAGAGAGGGGCCGATCAGACCATAAAGAAACAGGCTGCTCAACAACAGGACCACCGGCAGGGAATAGGCGGGCAGGTATTTTTTCAAGGGCAGTGCCCTTTTCAAGGCGGAAAAGTCACATTGGGGAATCAGGCGGTTTATGGCCGCTTCCTGAAAAGGGTTGTTGTCACCACCGGCCTGATACTGTTCGATCAATTCGGCGGTATTGACCCAAATATCCTTATTCTCCGTAAGACGGTCCGACAAGCGGGCAAAGGCGGATAATTCGCCTGATTTTCTGAACCGATAATTTTTACGTACCGCGGGCCAGATCATTTCAATAAACAGAAAGGCCATCAACAGTACCTGCAAGGTAAAAAATCCCCAACGGCTGATCCTTGAAAAATGCACCATGCTGTCCAGCAGGGACATCCCCAGCCCGGAGAAAAGAAATATCAGCAGCCAGGATACAATACGCCCCAGCAAATGCAAGCGGTAGTGTCGCCCGGCCAGGTTGTATAGTTTTTGAATAAACTGCGTATGTGTCATGATTTTAATAGGTAAGCGCGTAAACAAGTATGTTTAAGGCCATTTTCAAAGCCTGCCTGCGCACATTCTCCGGATCTTTATGAATTTGAGCATCCTCGCAACCGTCCGAAATATCCGTATTAAATGAATAAAAACAAACCAGACGCCCCTTATAAATCAACCCCAACCCCTGTGGCGGGCCACCGGCGTGTTCATGAACCTTGGGTAAACCGTTGTTAAAATCATAGACCGTATGATAAATGGGATGGCTGAAGGGCAGCGGGACAAAATCCAGCTCGGGAAAAACCTTTTTCATGGCCTTACGGAAAGATGGATCCATACCGTAATCATCATCGGCGAACAAAAAGCCGCCGCGGATTAAATAGCGGCGCAATATGGCCGCCTCCTGATCATCGAAGACCACGTTGCCATGCCCGGCAAGATAAGCAAACGGCGATTGTGAAAATTCCGGGTCTTTTATTTTAGCCGCCGTTTCCTTCGGGGCTGTCGGTAAATTGAGTAGATGCCGCCCTTCGTTGAGTATGTTTTTCCATGTGGTTTTATTTCCATACCAATCCCCTCCGCCCTGATAATGTATGCGTACGGGGGCCACAGGCTGGGCCTGAAGGCTGACAATAAGGAAGAATGCGGTGACAAGTGTTTTTCTAAACATAAAAATCCCGTTGTAATAACGGGATTTTACATTAAAACAGGGAAACAGTTCAAATAAATTTATGCGGATGTGGCAAACTCATAGCGCTTATTACGCTTGTTCAGTTTTAACTTGGCCAGTTCCGAGCGAACGGCAAACCAACCGATACGTGTAAATCCGTATCGTGCCGTATTTAATTCACGTTTAATTTTCAGGCTGCCGAACTCTGGATTTTCTTTTACGATATTTTTTATTTTATCCTGCAGGGTCATGTCATTTAAGCTGATCTGCTGGGTTGTTTCCACCACATCGCTGGTTACCGGCTCGGTAGCGGGGCGGGGAGCGGCGACCACTTCCTCCACCGGCTCATCGGCCTTGGGCAGGGATATCTCCTTGGCCACCGGTTCTCCGGCCGCTTCGGAACTTTCAAACTTATTTACCGCGTCTTCCACCTTGTCATAAACATCGAGGATATGATGAAATTCCAGCAGTTCAAAAATCTCATACACATCGGGCACCATGCGCACCAGCTTCAGATCGCCGCCGTTTTCACGAATCGACTTTATTTCACTGATAAAAATCCCCCAGCCGGCGGAGCTGATATAGTCCACATTACCCAAATCCACTATGATAAAAAACCGTCCCTGTTTCAGCAGAGAATTGAGGGCACGCTCCAGCTCGGATGACGTTGTTGTATCAATATACCCCCCAACTTTTATAATCGAGATGTGATTTCTTCCACCACTGACTTCAGTTGAAACCTGAATGCCTTCCATTCAATCCTCCTTAAGGGAAAGAGCGTTATTTGTCCTTCTTCGGCTTTTCTTTAAGTAGCGCTTTATTTTTTACAATATTTTTACGCGCGATTTTTTTACGAACATCCGCCAGTGAAGTGGCTTTTGCCGTTTGAGCCGGATTCAATTCCCATTTTTTATGTAACAGGGCCAGAGAATTTACCTGTTCCAGTATACTATGGCCAGCTTTTAATATATTTTCTTTTTCCAAGAATTTCAACACGCTTTCTGTGCGCTGCCTCAATGCTTTGTTATCCATCGAGGAGGAGTGTGACTGTAAAAATTCGATAGCTTGTTGTCCCTGTTGCATCAACTGTGAAAGCTCCGGCATTTTTTTCAATATCGGATTTTTTGTCACAATTTTCAGGATTAAATTCATTTTTCTTAAAGTGTCGGTATTATTGGTATTTTCTATTAATTCCCCATTGTGTTTTTTCAGGGCCTCAAAGTCATCACGGCAGGCATTATAGAACATCTCTATCAGCCCGGCATCACTTTTCTCCGCCACCCGGGTACTCAATTCTTGCGGGGTTGGCGTCTGTTCCGCCTTAACGGCAACCGCAGTTTCCTCCGCGGCAACGGTTTTTGTTTCCGTGCCTTCCGCCTTTTCAGCCGGAGCAACAGCAACCGCTTTCGGCGTGTCCTTTTTCGTCCCCTCTGCGGGCGCGCTCTTAATTATGCGCACAAAAGTTTTTTTCTCTTCTTCCCGCGGCAGGTTGTGTGACGGCATTGGCGGCTTGGCGGTTGCTCCCGTGCGCTTTTCGATTTCCCCTTCGGAGGATTCAAAATCGAGAATGACCTTACCGTCCAGTGTCAGCAGAGGTGTTCCCGGTTGCTTGAGACGTTTATTCTTGCCTTTTTCCAGGAAGCGTTTTCTCAAGGCATAGGTATTAAGCCTGAGCTTGATCAATTCGTTATAGATACGCCGCTCTTCTATTTTCACAAAGCCGTACTTCTCGGTATTGAGCAGTTTGGCGATGCTTTTCGGCCCCAGCTTGGGGTTCTCGCGAATAATATCGAATATCTTGGCCTTCATCTCGATGGAGAGATGTTTCTTCTCGATGTAGTCCTGCCCGTCCAGAAAAGACCTTAAGGCTTCCAGGCCGCCTTCATCCACGATATTTTTATATTTGTAATACTGGTATTGCGAAATATTCAGCTTCTCACAGGCATCCTTTACCCGGTAGCCCTGCTCGATAAGCTCCACCATCTGTTTGTGGGTTTTATAGATCACCTCACCGGACATCATTTTTTCCTTGATGGCCACAAAGGTGATATCATCGTTTTGCTGCGCGCCACCGGTAAAGTTTTTCAGATCATCCTTGATGCTTTTCACAAATTCGGAAACATCCAGATGGCCGTTGTTACGAATCGATTCCAGAAAGCGCTCTTCCCGGTATAACTCCCGCTGATGGTTCATGGCCTCGGTAATACCGTCCGTGTAGAGCACCAGGATATCGTCTTCGCGCAACCGTATGGAATCGGTTTGTATTTTATTGTCAAAAAGTTTTAAATCGGGGAGTTGTATACCCACCGGAAATCCCGAGGGGTTAAGATAGTATGTCTGCTTCGCCGACGAACGGAATAAAATCATCGGATTGTGCCCGGCGCTGGCGTAATGGATCACCCGGTTACGGGAATCGAGAATCACATAAAACATGGTCACAAACATGCCGCGTCTCATGTCGTCGGTAACAAAACGGTTAACCTTGGCCAGCACATCGGCCGGGTTTTTATTGCCCCGGGACTCCAGACGCAAGGCAGTACGGATCATGGTCATAATCAGCGATCCGGGAACCCCCTTACCCGACACGTCGGCCACGATGATGCCCACGGACTCCTCATCCACCTCCACAAAGTCAAAAAGATCGCCGCCCACTTCCTTGGCCGCTTCATAATAAGAGCCGATATCAAAGCCTTCCACGCTGGGGAAATCGCTGGGCAACAACATTTGCTGGATTTCCTGCGCCACCTGGAGTTCCTTTTGCAGTTTTTGCTGCTCCATCAGGTTTACCTGGGCGGCATGGAACTTCTGGGTCATTTCATTAAAGGCCTGGGCGATTTCACCTATCTCATCGGAGGCGTCGATATCAATCTCGTCCTGATCCACCTTGCCGCGCACCACCTGGCGCACCCAATCTGCCAGGCTATGAAAGGATTTAAGCACCTGGGTAACCAATAAAAAGGAACCCACATAGCCCACAATGAGCAAAATAAGCAGAACGATCAGTAATATCATGCGCCGCTGGTGAATAATCTTTTCAATGGTGCTATCCCGTACCCAGATGTGCGCCACCCCCAGCAAAGCGCCCCGACCCGAAATACTTTCGCGGATTTCACTGTACACATCGTAGATCATCATGGTATCGTTCAGGGCATAATGCAACACCACGCTGTTATTCACCGTATCGACGACCACTCCGCTGTCGGGCAGGGTATAGATGCGCTTCAAAGGCGTATCCTTGACCAGGGTACTGCGGGCGATGACCCGGCCATTGACATCCACAATAAAGGCTTCGTTTATCAAGTCGGGGTGATTTTGTTTAAGAGAACGTGTTTTTTCAAAAAGCGGAATATATTGGTCTCTGATAAAATCATCGATGGAATTGTCCGCCAGTGTTTTAGCATTACTGGCCGCCGTAACCAGCGCCTCGTCACGTACATCATCGGACAGGTTAAACAAAAAAACACTGAATATGGCGGAAATGATACCCGTAATCAACAGGGCCGAAACCAGCGAGTACTTGGCACGCATGGTCAGCGTGTGCCATAGTTGATTGACTTTGCTTCCCGAGGACTGCTCGCGATATTTCGTGAGCCGGAATTCATTACCCCGCTCGGTGACCGCATAATGGATATCATCCATCAGCTTGCGCATCATCAAAATACCCAGACCACCTTTTTTACCGATATCCACATATTTGGCCAGATCGGGTGTGTTGGCCTGGCGCGGATCGTAACTGATGCCCTGGTCGATAATAACGATGGTCAGGCTCATACGCCGGATGATGGCCTTCAGTTGAATTTCACCGTTCTTGATATCGCGGTAACCATGACGGATCACATTGGTACAGGCTTCATCCACCACCAGCTTAAAGGAGTTGATGACCTTGTCGGAGAAGCGATAACGTTTACCTATATGCTCAATGAATTCACGTATCTGTATCAGATAGCTCATTTGAGCCGGTATGGTTATCTCTTCTTTTTTGACATTTTTAAACATGACAAAATCCGTTTATTTTGACGCCTTGGTATTTTTCATACGCTCACGCGCGTTGCTGATCCCCTTGAGCACCCGTTTGTTATAGGGATGATCTTTCAGTATCTCTTCCCAAATCTGAATGGCTTCCCGGTAGTTACCATTCAGGAAGCTTTCCACGCCGCGCAGATATTTCTTCTCGGTTTCCGGATCCATCTCATCCTGACCGCTGATGGTTTCCAGCTTTGATTTTTCATAATACTGGCGAATCAGCTCGTTTTGCGGATCCAATTCCAACGCCTTGGAAAGAATATCGAGCGACTGTTGATATTCTCCGGCATCATACAACATCAGGCCCTTTTGGATGTTCTCCTGTACCCGAATGCGCGTGGCCAGGGTTTCGATCTCGTTTTGCAACTGACTGTTATCCGCCCCCAGCAAACGGGCATCTCCCAGTAAACGCAGGGCTTCGGCATAGTTCTGGTTTTTAAACTGCTCCCGGCTTTTGGCCACCAGGCTGCCGACCTCTTCACTTATTCGGCGTTTCGTCGTGGCAATCGAGTTTTTAAGGATTTGATTTTCAGGATCCCGTTCCAAAGCGATATTAAACTCGATCATCGCCTCCACAAACTGCTTTTTATCCAGCAGCAGGCGGCCCTTTTCAAAATGCTCCTGAACGAACATGCTGTCGTTGGCGGCCCGGTCTTTATCCAGTGCCTCTTTTACCGCCAGCGACTGCCGCTTGTTAAAGTCACGCGCCAACAGGGCATTGGATGAATCCAGCATCACCCCGGCCCGTTTGTGAAACGGATCCATGCTGATCACTTGCTGATACTCCACGATGGCGTCCAGGTATTTCCCTTCGCCAAAATATTCATCGGCCTGTTTCAAGTGCCTGGCCACAAAATCGCGTTTGTCCGCTTCCCGTATTTCCTTCTTGATGCGGTTTTCTTCCTCAATGCGCTTTAGTTCGGCCAGACGGAACATATCGTCACGGGTAATGCCGAAATTAACGGAAACCGACAAACGGTGGGTGGGCGTAAAAACATCATTGTAGGCGCTGCCGCTGTAACCATAGTCGATCTGGAAATTGCTGTACTCTACCCCGGCGCCAAATGAGAGGGCCTGACCGTCATAACCGACGCGCACTTTGCCGAGATTTTGGAAGTTATACTCTGTACCGGCATGAAACAAGAGCGATCTTTTTTGTGAATAGTCGATATCCATCAGGATATTGATGGCCGTTCCCCCGCTGAAGCGTACTTTCTTCATGATACCCAGCCGGGCGTTTAGGGGATACTCATCCAGCAAGTTACCTGCGCGCAGTTGCGGGGCAAACACATTTTTCACGTTCAGGCCAAAGGACCAGTCCTGTATAAAGGCGTTGCCGATCCAGTCGGGCCGGTACATCAGGCCGAAATCAGCGGCGATACCGGTGGCCGTCAAATCGCCCTCTTCCAGGTTGTTCCACCCGTTGCGTATCCATCGTACCGAAATACCCGGCGTCAGATTCCAGAACAGGGTCTTGGCATAGGAAAAATAAACCCGGTATTGATCATGGGAGAACTTACCCAGCGGTACATTGTTGATATCCCGTTCCTGGATATCCGAAATGCCCAGCCGGGCAATGCCAAAGCCGAAGGTTCCCAAGTCCAGCGTGGGATAGGCATAGCCCAAAAAATCATACTGGGTGGAGGTAAAAAGTGTCGTGTGAAAAAAAGTAGCGCTTTGCCGGTTGATGCCCTCCAGCCCGGCCGGATTCCAGAAAACCGCCGTGGGATCGTTAGCCATGGCCGTATAGGCCTGCCCCAGTCCCAGGGCCCGGGCCCCAAAACCCAGCTTAAACACACTCTCCGTGCCACCTTCGCCCTCCTGGGCCATAACGGCGCCAAACATTCCGTACGCCAACATTATTATCAGTAAGTTTTTCAACATTTTATTCATCGTCTCACCCTATTTTATATAGGCCACTTTGGTAATATAACGCTTGGCCGGGCCGCCGCCGGTCGGCGAAATTTGGATCGTACAGATATACACGCCGTTCAGCACGGTTTGTCCCTTGTCGTTTTTACCGTTCCATGTAATATGATTGTAGTTACGGTTGCCCGGCAGGTTGCTTTCCTGACGGTGCCAGACCAGTTCACCCAACAGGGTAAAGATGCGTATGTCCACATCGGCGTTTTCCGTCAGGTAAAAATTTATCCGGGCATAGGCCTGCCGGCGGCCAAAGGGGTTGGGATAGGTGCTGAAGGCCTCTTCCGGATTATCCGGGATTACCGTCAACACCGCCGCCTCTTCCTGGTTGCCGGGATCAAAGTCATTGCCGTTTTTATCCAGCAGGGCCAGGGCGATGGTATCGGACACATCGTAGGCGTTGAGCTGGTTGAGCACGGCACGGAAACTGAGGCTGCGCGCGTCGCTTTGCAGGTCGGCCAGCACCACCAGCGTTTCGGAGGTGTCGGGGTCTATGCTGAGTTTTTCCACCTGATTAAAAAGCAGTTCCAGCGGATTGCCCATGGAAGCGTCCACCGTTACTTCGGCCAGGGTTTGCGGCTCGCCGCCCGTTGTTTTTTGTAGTTCAAGGAAGCGCTTATAGTTTACGATACGGAAACGATTAAACAGCTTAACCAGGCTTTCCGGGCTCAAAAGGTTTTCATCGGAGATAACTCCGTTTGAACCGTATATCCCCATGGTCAGCCCGTTGACGAACAAGCTGTCGCCATAACCCTCGTTGGAAACATTAAAGGCCAGCATGGGCAGATTGGTTTGTCCCCGGATCAGTCCGCCGCCACCGACCAGACTGTCGATCATGGTGACGGTGATCTCCTTCTGCTTCACCCGCACCGGATGCGATGTCTGTGAGACATTCACGTCGACCGGCGTCAGACTGTTCACATCATTGGGACGGCTTTTAATGGCAAACTGAATATTATAGGTTTTTTCAACCTGCGGGGCGCGCAACACCCAGCGCAAGGCTTCGGCCTCACCCAATCCGCTGAAGGTCTGTTCGGCGGCGCTGCCCTCCGCAAGCGTAAAGCCATCCGCGGCTATCAACGCGGAATCCACGGCAATCACGCCTTCTCCGGTAATATCCGCGTAGGAAAGGGCGCCCTCGTTGGCGCTGTTTTCCACCCAGACCCGCAACTCGATTTTTTGGCCGAAGGATAAAATACCCTGGGCCGCCGATTGCGGAGCGACAATGCTGGATTTAATAACCAGATTGGGGCGACGCTGGAAGGTGAGCCCTACCTTTTTCTCCTCGCTGCGCGCCGTTACCTCATTGGTGTTGTTATCGATGCCCACCAGCACAAAACGCAGACTGTCGGTTTCCGGGCCGTTATAATCCGCCGGCACATTGATGGCAAACACCGCCGTTTGCGTGGTGGCGTTCACCGGCAGCACAAAGCTGGATGGCTCAAAACTTTCCGGCAGCAACACGATGGCCTGCGGGTTTTCCAGGTTGGCGCTCATGGCCCCGGCATGCACCGTTACGCTAAAGGTCTGCCCCGTGCTGACCGTGGCCGGGCTTTCAATATCGCCAATGGCGATGGTGGCCGGATTTTCCACGCGCATGGTTTGCAGATCGCTGGTATTGGATACCGCCGCTTCCTGACCGCTGTTGGCATCCAGGGGTACTTCCGTTAGCCGCACAACCAGATCGCTGCCCACCGCCGTGGCGGTCGGTTTTTCCGCGACCGTTCCGGGCGGCTGTTCCTTGTTCCCGGCGGCTGTGGACGGAACAGGATTGCCTTTGGCGTCCACCATCTCCACATCGCGCACCTCCCGCCGGCGTTGTTGACGCAGGGCCTTTTGAACCAGCGCGGTCAGCTCCACAATGCTGTTAACGCCCGGCGTGGTCTGCTCGGCACGTATCCACCAGAAGAAGGGCTGCCCCACGGTAAAAGTACGTTGAGGATTGTTATCCAGGCCGACTTCCGATGAATCGATCAGACTGAAATAGGTGTTGTCAAAATTCAGCTCGGCCACGCCGCTTCCGGAAACAGGCGAAGCGCCCTCCAGGTTCTGCACCACCCCACGCAGACGGAAAGCCTGCCCCAGGGAGACGGTGCTGTCCAGGGCGCCCAGGGGGGCGTCCACGCGCACGCTCAGGGAAAGGGTGGCCTTGGGCACGGTGCGGATATACCTTTCTTCCGCCACCTGCAGCAGCAGATTGCCGTTTTCCGTGCTGACGCCGCTGGCCAGGATGTGCAACGTATCCGGAGCGTTTCCGGCCAGGCTCTTGGACTTGATATACCATTTCACCTGTACCTGACTGGAATCATCGGAGACAAAGCGGGTCAGGTTACCATCCTGGGATGTGTATCCGGCCGGGAGGGTCAGCACCACCTTTTTATTTTTATCCAACTGCCGGTCAAAAATCACATTCGCCTGTACCAGAATGGAATCCTGATCGGTGGAGACGATCAATGTATCCCCTTCCAGGGGCACGTTGTTTTCAAAGGAGGTGGTCAGGTTAATATCATTGATCTGCCGCGCGCTTAAGATAAGCGAATCCACCCCGGAAGCAACCGTACGGAAGGCATTGACCTCCTCATTGACGTCCAGCGGCGCGGAAATCACCGCCACGCTAAAGGGGGCGTTCAACTCCGAAGAGGAGGTTTGCACCTGCCAGCGGATGGTATCGTTCAGGCTGAAAAATTTATCCGCCCGGTCGCCATTGACAAAGGTCATGCCCGTCCCCGAAATATCCAGCCTAACCTGATGACGGCCGCCGCTGGTATCCACGGCCGCTTCGCCGCTGTTGCTGACCAGGGCGTGCAGCTCAAAGGATTGGTCGGTAGCCCGGATCAGACTGTCTTTCACCGCGTCGGGCATGATAAAACGCAGCGACAGATCGGCCCGCTTTTGCAGGATAACACTGTTGCTGTCCGTGGCGCCGACAACCAGGGCCGTATCCAGACTGTTCATATCCAACGGGGTTTCACCGGCGGCAATGCGCGCCCTCAGCCATCCGGTTGTTCCGGAGACAGGCGCAATGACCGTATCAAGATATACGGCGGCGCGTATGCTGTTATGCTCAAGCCGGGTCGTACCCGTGGCGGCAAACAGTAATCCGCCGGAAGCTTCCAGTCGCAGGGTGCCGCTGCCGTCAATGGCCGCTTCACCTTCGTTGCGCACTTCCGTTTTCAGTACGAATTTTTGACCGGTGGAAACAAAGCCGTCCGTCGCGCCCCGGGGCGCGCTGATGGCGCTTAACACGCGCAGGCGTGAACGTTCCTGCAACAGAAAGGTGAGCGTGTCCCGTTTTAATAAATCCAAACCGCTGTTAACATCGGTGGCGCTAAATAAAATAAAGACCGTGTCACGGCCGCTCAAC
>WGCN01000157.1 GCA_015493745.1 Calditrichales bacterium | reverse complement strand
GGTTCTCCTACGTCGTGACCAATGTCATGACAATAATTGCGGAGCTATGTGTGTCTTAATCCCCTCTGAATAACGGGGTTCTCCTACTACAACCCAAAACCGGGCCAACCAGTCTCCGGATATGATGGTCTTAATCCCCTCTGAATAACGGGGTTCTCCTACATAAAATGGAATATGAATCATTGCTACAGATAAGGAAGCACGGTCTTAATCCCCTCTGAATAACGGGGTTCTCCTACCTGTCTTGTCTCTTGAGAAAAAGAATCTGATCCGGTGGTCGGTCTTAATCCCCTCTGAATAACGGGGTTCTCCTACACCGAGCAAAGCGGAAATTCAACGCCGGGAAATGGAACGATTGGTCTTAATCCCCTCTGAATAACGGGGTTCTCCTACCTTATCGGTGACAAATTTTTATCTCCCGACAAAAAACATGGGTCTTAATCCCCTCTGAATAACGGGGTTCTCCTACCAGTTTGAAAAAAATTGCCGAACGCTTGGAAACCAGCGTTTCGTCTTAATCCCCTCTGAATAACGGGGTTCTCCTACTGGAGGTGCCAGATGACAAGTATAGATAAGATTTTAACCCAGTCTTAATCCCCTCTGAATAACGGGGTTCTCCTACTTTTTTACTTTTCCGCCGTATAAACACATTCATCAGGTTCGGTCTTAATCCCCTCTGAATAACGGGGTTCTCCTACAGCTACGCTTTCAGCCCTTGTCCCGCGCGGCCTAATGGCCCCTGTTGCGCCAACCGCGCGCCAAAATCTTTTTTAGTTGCGTTAATTTTTATTTTTTCCATCGTTTTTTATCTCTATCTTCTTATAAAACAGGGCCTTACCAACGTTCCGCCAACCTCCCCCCAAAAACGGCCTTTTCCGTTAAAACGGGGGTTCGCGCTTTTCCCTTCCCGGCGACCGGTTAATAGATATAATACGACTGCGGCGGTTCTTCGTCAAATTTTTGCGGCCCGTATTTCTCTTTTTTCTGCCAGTCGGCCTCGCAAATATTAAAATAGACCACATAGTCCCGCTCATCATCCATAATGGCCAGCACCCGTCCGCGCATCCGCTCTATGGTAGTAAAGCCCGCTTCCACCTCAAACACCGATTTTTGCACGCGCCGGCCGTAGTCCTTCATAACCCGGGCCACCTTTTGCAGGCGGCGGGCGTCGCGGATATCATATATCACCAGCCATTTTCTCATACCCCCTCCCCTCAGTATATCTCATAGCTTTGTATGCGGATAATCTCCCCCGGGCCGTCGGTAACCGGCTTTTGGGCGCAGGCGTCGCACAGGGGATAGATAAAGAAGAAGTCTTTAGCCAGATCGATCTCTTCCAGAATTTTCCCGCGTAGCTGCTCCAGCCCTTTGGCGGTTATCTCGCACTGAAAAAAGGATTTTTGCACCCGGATGCCAAAGTCTTCCAACACGCGGGCCGTTTTTCTCAGGCGCCGGGGGTCGCTGATGTCATAGCAAATCATATAGATCATGGCCCTCTCCTAACTTAGGCGCAGGGGTTTATAAACCTTTTCCTCGCCATTGATCACCCGCCGGTAGTGGTTCACCTGACGCATGATGATATTTTTATAGCTCAGGCGGCGTCCCTCCGGAGTGTAGAGCAGCTCCGTCTCCAGCTTGCGCTCAAACTGCACCAGAACCTTGCGGAGCCCCTCGCGGTTGAGCAGCACGCCTTTTTTGCTTTCAACGCCCAGGTGGGCGTCGCCTTCCTCCAGGGGATACTCGTCGTCGCCGGTGGAAAAATCCACCTCGCGGAAGTCGCTTTCCCTGAGCACGCCCAGGTTAAAAAGGCTGACGCAAAGGGGATCGGCAATGATGGCGCGGTATTCCTCCATCAGGTCAAAGCTAAGGCTGCGCTTGCCGTATTCCACGCTGTGCAGGCAGCCCAGGTGCGGTTCCAGGCCGCTCATTTCGATGGCCGCGTCCACGCGGTAGAGGATAAGGGTATATAAAAAGCTGAGCACGGCATTCACATTGTCGCGCGGGGGGTTCATGCTGCGACCGTTGAATTTGGCAAATCCGGGCACAAAGGCTTTGGCAAGGGCCTTAAAATAGACGCGGGCGGCGGCGCCCTCAAAGCCGCGCAGGCTGGCCGTGCTTTGGGCCTCCGCGCACTGCCCGGCCAGGCGTTTTAAATTGTAGACGGTTTGCTCGGTACTGCCGGGATAGGTTTTGGAGCGCCCCAGCCTTTGGGCAAAATAGTGCTGGTTGCGGATTTTGGCGGCGGCGATGGCCCGGGCCGTTTCCAGCACAAAGTCCTTATCGTTGATCAGGGCGAACTGCTTTTGCCGCAAAAAGATATTCTTGCCGCTGGCAAAGGCCAGGCGGCCGTTAAAGCGACCGTTTTTATTGATAAAGACGGTATCGATTCTGTGCCGCATCAGCAGTTTCAGGGCCGGGGTGCTGATATCGATGTTGCCGATCAGCACCAGTTGATCGGTTTTAAAGGGGAAAATGGTTTTAGTGGTCTGCTCGTCAATGTGCAGACGCAGGGTTTCCCCCTTTTTGCTCAGCTTGCCGCTGGCGGCGATAAGATATATGGTGGACATGGGCGCATCCTTCTGGCTACCTGATTAACATTATCCGGTAAGGACGATACTCAGCAAAATATTCCGGCAATAATGATCTCTAAATAATGCTTCCTTCAGAGTTTTTCAAAATATTGAACTGCTCTTTAACAACTCTATAGTGCTCAGAATATTTCTTAATATCATAGCCACCTCCCTCTGTTTTTCCAGAGTGTGGGCAATGTTTTTACGAATTCCATTTATCTTTTTATACTGATCGCTGAGTCTCCGAAATTCCGGATTATGTTTTAAAAAAGTTTTGTAGTCATGCAACTTGTTTTTGACGGCGTCATGCCAATCTCTCTCTTCAGCCTGCCTAAGGTTAAGCTTATCGCCAACAAAATAAAGTATAGCTTCCGTCAGGGTGATGTAGGCCAGGGAGAAATTACCCGTATCCGCATAATATTTTGAAAGGTTAAGAAAAAAAATACTGTTTGGATCAGAGGTATTAAGTTTCTTCAGGAAGTGCATAAGCTCGGGATACAGGTATTTAAACGGTATTTCAAGTTGCTCCTGACGAATCTCTTTTAATTTTTTTATACTTTGTTTAATACCGGAAAGGTTGTTTATACTCAGGGAATCCGTCAGTTTTTTTATTTCCCGGTAAATCGCGCTGTCGCTTTCCAGGGAAAGGTTTTGGTCAATTTTTCCATAGGTCAGTACATCCGAGATAAATTTACTCCATGTGCCAAGCGTATAAAACAACGACAAGTCCACAACCGGCGCGTAGCCGACTTCCCTTAAAATATCCAAATTCCCGTAAAATATTTTTTTTACGCGAATATTTTTAGATTTTAGGTTTTCCAGAAAAACGGAAATGATGTAAGAAAAGAAAGAGAGCGAACGAAAAGAGTGGGTGATATCGATATATAATTCGTCGCCATCCCGCAAGTGCCGGGCTATGGTCATGAACTGTTCAAAGTTTTCAAGAAGTTCCTTCTCGTTTCGGCCATAATTTAAAACAATACATTTCGAGCCCTCTATTCCGGTGTAGCCATCTATCTGCGTCTCCAACTTTTTCAGATCACCCTCAGTGACAGCAGAGTTATCCGCAGTGGATATATCGGCCTTATGCAAAAGCATAAACTCATATTCCTCGTCATTGCCGTTAAATTTTCTATAAACCTGTTCCCACAGGGACTTGGCCGTGCCTAAAAAATAGACTTTGTCCAGGGAATATTTATCGATCAAGACTTTTGCCAGCAACTCTTCCTCAACAAACTCGTCTTCAATCTTATACTTTGCCTTACGATATTGCCGTTTCATCTCTTTTCCGGAGATCGGTCCCGTTCCTAACGGAGATATTAAAACCTTTGCCATATAGTATTCTATTCTTTAAGGAATGAAAATAATATTATTATGTACAGAAAACGTAGCACTACATCGACTTAAGATTACAACTTAAGAAGTGCCTTGATTTTTTTATAATATTTATTTTTTTTACTTTTCTTTTTTTGCCACTCTTTTCTTGTTACTTTTTCAAAAACAATAATAAGGTTTTTCTTAGACGGATCATTTTTTAAGTCATCAGAAGTTAAACTGGCAATGTATTCTGTATATATATCCGACCACTCAGACTTACAGTTATCCGGCGACTCTTCTATTTTTAACAATAGTCTGTCATAGACATTATCAGAGGCGAGGATGCTTCTCTTATATAACTGTTTTTTAAAGGTATCAAATATCTTAAGTAACCTTTCCGACGGTTCTTCTTCAAGTATTCTCAATTTATACAACTTGTCTATAAGTTCTTCCTCATTAATTTCACAACGCGAGAATTTCATTATAAACAGACAAGCTTCCGCATATTTTTTTTCAATTGCTGATAAAGTATCAATATATTCCTCAATATATGTAGTTGATATTTTCCAAAACTGTTCAACTACGGCAGATCTATTATAATCATTAAGTAAAATGTGTTCTTCAAAACATGCTATTGCCTGTTCTTTTATTTCCTCATTGGATAAGAGAGACAACTCTAATTCTAAAACCCTTTTTTGCAGGCCATAGGATTTACTTATTTCATCCTTAAGGTTCATAATTTTTCTTGAAATATTTTCTTTTCTGGCTAGTTCTTCTTTTTTTTGTATTTTTTCTTCCTCCACTTCTTTTCTATCCCAAAAAGATACACTCTTGTACTGTGACGTTAAATCACTATATTTACGAAGATATTCTCTCTTCCCATGTTTATTATTTTTAATTTTTTGGAAATCTCCTAAGTGCATATATGTTAATATGTCAGTCTCTTTTTCTTCAGCCATTGAAAACAGTTCCGTTATTTGTTCCGACTCAATCCAAAAACCATCGGTAACAAAGGATAGGTTCATTTCTTTTTCAAATACTTTCATATACTCTTCTATATTATCTATTCCTTCAATGGAAGAAACCATTATTTTTCCGAAACCAAGCGGCTTGCCCATACCAATCGAGTGATACAAAGATTTATTATTTCCATGAAGTGTTAATGCCGAGAGTATTGCACCAAGTTCAATAGGTCGAATGTTATGATATCTCATTTTAAATTCAAAGACACACCCTTTGGGGAGAGGAGTCAGTTCGGAAGCCATATTTTCCTGTTCCTCCGAGAAATAACTAATATAGTTATCATGACTATGTACAGGATACCTTTTTCGGCCAGCCAACTCTGCGTTATAATCATCGTAGGTATTATACTTATTTCTATTATTTTGACGTATATAAGTAGGGTAATATGTAGCCTTTGGACTGGCTAAAACTACTTTTACCCTTGCCTGGGGCTTAGTTTGATTAATGATCTTTGCATTGCTGAATTGCACGCGTCCTTTAAGGTTAATGCCTTTACTTATTGAGCCAAATATCACTTCGGCTAAATCAGGCTTATTCACAGTATGTTCATCACTCAAAAGATCTTTTACTGAATATTTAAACGGTAGCCGATAAAGCATCGCTAAACCAAAAGATTCTACATTTCCCGAATCATCAGGCAACCAAAAAACCGGCATATATTTGCCAGCGGCAAGCTTATTTTTCCAAAACCCCCATTCTTCATTAGCCGACATAGATTGCTTATGATTATCCTTATTCCTTTCTTTACTATGATTTAGTATAAAATCCCTTCTCATTTTTTCGCTTATTTGTTTTTTATTTTTTTTATCTTCATCAAAAAAAACAAACTCTAAATGTTTATTTCCCTTACCATGCTTACCTTCTCCACCCTTATTCCGGGGCTTAATTTGTCCGGTAAAAACAAGGGTACCTCTTGTACTACCCATACTATCCATTCGTGCTCTTTTAAATTTCCCACATTGTTTTTCAAATACTTTTGTATCGGGTCCTTTTATTGAAAAATCTCTTTCTAATGCTTCCCCCATACTTTCCCAATATTTATATTTATTCACAGCGGAAAGAAGCTTTTTATCTACTCCAAAATCATCACCTAATTCACATTGTTCAATTCTGGCCATAGACGCAGGAATTAAGTACCAATTCCCGGTACTATGGTCTTCCGTAATAAACCCGGCCTTAACCTTTGGTTCGGAGTGAAAGTCCCTAGTAAACCGCTTTGAATAATTTTCATTGCTTAAATCACGCCATGAATACTTTCGATCATCGACCTGATCCATCTTCCCAAAACTCATTATCTCCAGGACAGACCTCACCATCCCTTTAATAGTTGTAGCCGGTATAAAATATTCTCCATTATAATTTGAGAATGAAGAATCCCTTTCATTTTTAAATTGGCCATTTCTTATAAATATTGGAGAATGTGCTTCTACTCGTACTTTTATTTCACCGCTACGTTGATCTGAAAAAGGAATATCATGAGACACATTATTTGCCCAGTCAGGGAAATAGACTTTTTTATTTAATGGTACGAAATTGTATGGTGACTTAATACTCATTACTTTTCTCCTCTCCAAAACCAATAAAAACAACTGCTTTTTTTGTTAGCACTTCTAGGTTACTACAATAGAAATCTTTTTCTGGAACCCAGATTTCCTTGAAATATATTTTTCCGGAAAAACCAACCGATGATAAAAATGACTGCTCTGTACCCTCACTTTCCTTTGGTATTTTGCCTAAATTAAATACATGAATCAGATATCGGCCAGGTACATGATGAATAGAAACGGATATATCCTTATTCCCATCATATAAATAGCCTTCTCTAATAAACGGGTTTAATGGAACGGCCTCTTTTTCATAAGCAAAATGGTCTACTTCCTCAACCAGTTCAGGCTCTTTCCTATCAGAAAGCCATATATATCCTGTATAATTTCCCTTGGGTATCTCTGAAAGCTGTTGTATTGTTTCATGCCAATTCATATTAATTTTACCTCTTTAATTTTTTTGAGAATGACCATAAAAGCATCCATGTCCGCGCATTACACTCCCCCCAAGTGGCAACATTCCAGTGGTCATATCTTTAATGGCGCGTTCAAATGCTTCTTTTACCTTCTTGTCATAAAAAGCCTTCTTTTCGACTATGATTTTAAAAGTAATCTCTTCTTTTGTATGCACAACTTTTTCATCAAATAAAGCTCCGTCAATAGCTCCCCCGGTAAAGCGATCTATGGCAACATGGTTGAATATCTTTTCAGTATAACTTTCGATATATACATCGCTAAGTATTATCCGGCCTCTTTGCCCCTTATTTTCAACTATATCACTTGCACATCCAAAAATCTCTTTCACAGCTTTGTTATTTTCACCAATATGTTGTTTAAAATTATTTGTATCCAACTTATCGGCGTATATACCATTTAGCCTGTTATAGTGGAATGCTGTTCGGTGGGATAGCGCGCCTTTAACCGACGAGGCCGGTATCAACAGTTTTTCCGCGCTAAAACTCGGCCGGCCATTCTCCCAGGTGATTACCGGTTCCTTTTTGCTTACCGAGTCAACGTCGTTGTCGCCATAACCGGCGGAAAAAATAAAAAAGTCATCGGGACGCAGAGAAATATTATAAACAATAATCCCTTCATCCGCATCGGCTTTATCTTTACTCCTTGTCCCCACGGGCACCGTCAGCCGGGCCGAACGCGCCATATAGCGGGCGCTGTCCTCCCGCAGGTTATAAACGTCCTCATCAATGGCCTTTACGCTGAGCTCTCCAAACCCCTTGCGGGTACCGCCTCCCAGACGAAAAAGAGGGGAATGTAACAGTTTAAGCAGGCGGGACCAGACCTCCCCGTCGTCCTCAGCCCCCTTCAGCTCCAAATCAAACACAAAACGGCAGCCCTTATAGACCAGTTGCGAATCAAACTTCCCCGTGTCCCCGGCCACGCCACGATGATCGATACACACATGATCCCGCACGGCCATTTTCCGGAACATGCTGTAAAAGGTATCATTTTTAAAATCTATAATGGCGGGGCCGTCAATCACTTCTCCCTCGCGGCCCACAAAATGGGCGGAAGAAACAGACAGGCGGGAGCCCGCTCCCTTCTTTCTTTCCTGAAAGCCGAAGATATCCTTCACCTTGTCCTGATCCCTAAAGGCATGGCGCAATACGCCGGCCAGGGCGGTGCCCGGAATAAGCGGCAGGCCGTTGGCGTCCGTGGCCACCCGTTCGTCAATGTTAAGCCCCTGCTCACCCGTACCTATCTTGAGCGGCGTGGCGGCTTCCACAAGTATGCGCGCGCAATATCGGTGTGTCATTATTTGTTCTCCTTCTGTACTCGTTTTTGCATCTGTCCGGCCAGGGCCAGCAGGTATTCCAACACATAAGAGTCGCCCTCATCCTCATACTGTCTGCGCAACTCTTGCCGCAGCGCTTCCCGGCCCTTCCTCCAAACCTTTTCCGCCTTTCCATGATTCAAAAAACCGGCATTGGCCCGGTCATGGCTGCGCGTGACGCCATCCTCCGAGGTTGCCGTAACATCCTTAAACAAAGAGACTTCCAGCCCGTTATAATCCCGGCACTGAGTGGCAATGGAACGTATCTGCCCCCACTGACTGGGTGAAGTACCACGAAACAGGCTAAAGTTATTCTTCACAAAAAAAGCGGCCTTGCTGTAAATCGCGCTCTCAAGCTTGGCTTCCTTCAGGCGCTGCTCCACCCAGCTCTGTATTAGCGCATCGGAAACATGGGAAGCCAGCACGCCCGTCATATCAATATTTTGGCTTACGTTATTTCCCACCTGCCAAAGACAACGCGCCGCATCGTCACACATCAGAAAATCCGGATTACAAATGACGCGTCCAAAGCCCTCGTTTTTATACTCGCCAACGCCATCCCTTAGGGAGGCCGGGTCAAAAGAGGCGTTATTCCTGCCTTCAAAAACGAAAACCGAACCTTTTTCAAAGCATACCCGATCCGCCAGAAACCTCCTGTTTTTAAAGTTGTAGGGCGCATAAATCTGATGGCGCAGCTGACTCAGAGAAGGCACCCACTCCCATTCATCGCTCAGGTTAAAATGGCGGGCGGCCGGCTGCAGGGCCGGTTGACCAAAATCATCCAGAAAAACCAGGCGGCTTTCCGCATAAAGTATCAGGTATTTACCCCTGAATAATGTTGCGCTATTCCAGTCCCCGGGAGTGGTTTCCACCAGGCGTATTTCCACGCTGCCATATTGAGCGCTCCGGCTTTTGCCTATCCTTTTTTTGCCTGTTAGGCCGCTGATTATCGCTTCTGTACCAATATCTCCGGCCACATCCACGTAAAAGCCCCACTTTGTACCCGCGGCCAGGGATCGAAAGCCATACATCTGTCCTTCCCGGCTTGTGCGTCTTTCATGGTCATAGGCCGACTTAATCGCATAATTTGTAAGCGCGTGCGCGCTCATCATGGTATTCTCCGCCGCCGGCGCCAACCAGCCGTGTCTCGCCTGACGCAGTTGTATATTTTGTCCAATGAGCGATTTGTAGATATCACTGTTCAGGCCATGATGTACCCATGGCGCTCCTTCCATCTTTTTCCCTTTGGCAAAATACCAGCTGAGCGGCGTCTTTAGCGTCCGTTTTCCATCCACCAGAAGATGGGCGTCGCCAAAGAACACTCCATTGCCATGAAAAACGGCATAGGGATCTTCAAAGCTGTCATATTTTTTTGCCAGCACCCCAAGAAAAGCCGATCCCGGTATATAATCCAGAGTTTTCTTTTGCCCCTCCGTGGCTGAATCGGCGTGAAGAACTATATCCGACAACAATGTCACTTCAAATGTTAAACGCTTCATTTAGTCCCTCCGTTTTCTGGTGCAACTACAGAAAAAGCACATCGCCCGTACCCCCGGTTGCGCCAGGAGCCAAGCCGCTTTATCATGCTCATGCTTTTTGTAAGAATGTCCTCATCGGCCCCGTCGCGGATATTATCGATCCGGGCAAACAGTGTCAGCGGGACCGTTACCTCAATGCGCCTCAGGGTATGCTCCCGGGCCTGGCCGTCTTCCGCAATAGCCGTGGACGACACCTTTCTGTAAAGCACGCCTTGCTTATCCTTAAGTTTTTCCTTTAGATTTTTTGTTAACTCCGCGTTGGTAAAATAAAGGAGGCCCGGCATGGATGGCCTGCCTTCATCCTTGGCGTCTTTCGCGCCAAACAGTTGCTCCAAATCCGCATTCGCAACAACGCCCGCTTCGCAAAGCTCTCTTGCCGCGTCACGTATCAGCCCTTTCAGAGTTTTACCCGGAATATAAGGGAAACCCATATTATCTTTTATGACCAAAAGGTCCACATCCGCGCCGGCCGCCAAGCCGCTGCCCGTGTGCCAGTCTGAAAAAAATTCAATCTTATAATAAAGTTCAGCCATGGTTTTCTCCCCCGGTTATGGCGCCTCTCATTAATGAAGCCATGGATAGTACATCATACAGATGCGTTTTATTGTCTTTTACAGCTTCCATAAGTCCCAGCTTTCCTACAAAGTCTTCTTTTGGTGCCTTTTCACGTGTTATCTTACAGACCCTGTCCAGCCACAGCTCGGCCCTTGTAGGGTCATCATAAAGCAGGGCCAGCCAGTTACGCAGGCCGGAAAGTGGTGCTTCTTTTTTCAATATAGCATTTACCTGATTTTCCAGGGTTTCCACCGAGGGGAGATATTCATTGTTAATAAAGTAGGGTCCATATCTAAAACTGATATCTCCCGCCGTCAGCTCTCTTTCTGTTATATCCTCGTAACTATCCACAAAGCTGTCCTGTATTTTATGAAAAGCCAACGAGGAGGGCATGCGCCCGGCTTTCACTTCCCGGGAGACCTTTTTGGCATACGCGCTCAGTTCTTCCGCCAGGTCCGCGGCATAATGAAAAGGATAGGATTCCTTCATAAAAGCAATACCGGCGCAAGAGGTTAATCCTTTTTCCAATATAGCCAGGCCATACTGCTTACTTAATTCAGCCATGCGTTCAGCCGTTTCATTTTCAAAGTGATTTAAAAATGAACGGGTAAAGTCCAGGGCCAGGTCTGCCCGTATAATTACCGTTAGATCATCTCCGCCAAGAAGCACCGGCCTGAAAGGAAGTTTAACGGTGTGTTCGGAGTCATCCCCCTCCCTTTTTACTTCCGGTAAAACGACCTCCTTTACCGAAGCGCGGGCCGCATTAATCGTAGCCTGATCCAGCGCGCCTGAGAACTCTTTAAACACATGGCGCATTTCCGATGGTTGACCGGCCATTTGTCCGGCCATGGACTGTATTATCTTACCCAGGCCATTCCCGTCGGCATGTATCACGGCCAGCCAGCCGGTTTCTCCCTTGCCGGTAATATCAGATACATCCATGGGCAAGCTCTTTATGCTTTTTGTAATATCACCGGGAAAGCTTTTTTCCATCAGGCTATGCAGGGCTTCTCCCTTGCCCACCTCCTGCTTAGCCCTTACGGCCAGATCCCGGGGCGCGCTTTGCTCATCCTTCCAATCCACGGCAGGATGTCCCGTTCGCCGGGAACGCACCATGGCCATGGCAGCCAGGGGTCTAAGACCTCCCCCCTTATTCCTTTGCGTCTTTAACTTCTCTTCAAGCCGCATGATATGATCCTGGGTCAGGTCTCCATCTAACGTCACCACCGCCTGACTCAGGGTAAGGCCGGGCGCTTTTTCCTGCACAATCTTAGGCCATGCGCGCACAATCTCAGCCAACAGGTCACGGTCTTCCAAAACAAGTTTTATATTACCGGCCGCATGCATGATAAAGTCCGGGGAATTCAATTTAAATTTTTCCTTAAAAAAGTCGCCGCTGAGATTGTCCACAATCTCACTTGCGCCAACGATTTCCCTTAGTTTATTCGTTTCAAAAATAAAACTTTGAATCCCCTGAATTGATGATCCATATAAATATGCCATTCTATTCTCCTTAAAAAGACCTGTCTGGTTTGTTTCAGTTAAATCCAATTCACCTAATGGTTTTGACCCCATAAAGAATAATGACGGATCAAGACACAAGGCGGGCTAGTTTATCTTCAGTTCATATTTTCCCATGCCATACACCGTGCCGCGGCCAATGTGGATATGGCGGCCTATCTGTAACAGGGGGGTAAATGCGGTCAGGTCGCCCTTAAAGCGCATGCTGCCCGTTATGCCTTCATAGTTTATCTTCCGCTCCTGCCGGTTGGAGTAGCGCATCCACCAACCGCGCCGGATGTTGATATTCACCGCGCGAACTTCATAGTTTTGCATATCGGGAGGTTCGGGAATACTTTTCCCCTCATGATACCAGGCAAGCGCTTTCAGCCGGCGATACACGGCTCTTATAATCGTTCCAAATCCGGGATTAAGATTTATCCGGCCCTTTTCCTTTAATGCGGTGACCGTTGTAAAGTGTATTTCCACTTCCCGTGTCTCCACCGGAGGTATCTCCAAAAGGTTCAGGCTCTCCCCGGGTTTAAATACCCGCTTATCGTCACTATGATATATCCCCTTCTTTTCGCCGTTTTCCAAAGTCCAGGCCTCTTCAAGCCGAAAGCGGCCTATGCCCCGTCCCAGGCCCCGCTCGCCCATCTCCCTTATGGCCCGTATCAGATAGGGAACATACTCCCGCGCCCGGCCCATCAATATGAGGGACAAGCCGAGCGTTTTCCCCGCCTCGTACCGTTGACGGGCCGTCATGGGCGGCTCAATAACATAGGGATGGGCCACGCTTTGCCCCCGTTCGTTGCGTGTTTCATACAAATAGGCATAAGCACATTTATCAAAAAGGGGACATTGCGCGCAGGCCACGCCGCTAACCACGCAGGATGTTTTTTTAAGGGCGTGTCCCAGGGCCCCCCGAAAGGTTGACCCTTTATAGGCGGGCAACTCAACGCGAGTCAATGTTCTGATTCTGAAATAGATGGTGACAATGTTCATTGACGGGCCTTAATCCGGTTAACGGTAGGAAGAAAGTCCATCTATAATAGAAAGGCCTTAAAATAGATGCAAAAAAATCTGGGCAGACAAACGGGAAAAAGTTGGCAGCTATATTCCGCTACCCTGGAATTACGTCTGGTTGCGGTCGAGGGCCACAACCGTTTTTGCCGCGGCGACCCTTTTTTGCCAAAAGGGCGCTGTTCTCATCTCAGATTCAACGTTTGGCGAATATCATCTATATAGTTTTTCATGCGAAAATTCTCGGACAGCTTTGAATCGCCGTACTCCATATCCCTTAACAAAATTTCAAGCCGGGCCCGTCCCTCTTTTGTCCCGGCCGCCTGGCGCGGCGTCATCATATTCAGGGCCGGTATGCGCATATCCAGCCATTTCTGCCAATATTGCTTCTGTACACTGTGCAGTACCGCGTTCATGGCGTCTTCAGGCAGGTCCACCTGCTCTTCGGGAGCATTACCGGAAAATGTGTCCAAAACTTCCCCAACGTCCATTTTTTCCGTTCGCAAATGGCGGGCCCCGCTCCCCAGACGCTTATCGATACGGCGCATGATCTCCGCCGCCCGCTCCGCGGAATTGACCTCCACCACCATTTCCCGACCGGTAATAAAAATCGTGCCCAACACCAGCTCGTCGGCCTCAAATCCTTCCTCCCGTTTCTTGCCGTCAAGCCAGGGAATCTCAACCTCATGCACAAGCCCTTCCCGGGTATAAACGGCGTCATTAAGCAGTGACTGCAATTTTACGCCCGCCGCCAGGGAGGCCAGGGCCTTAAACGCCTTATGGGCCGATTCAACCTCGTAGTAAATCCTGTGCTCCACCATCGCCTCGCCGTCGCTGTTCTCCAATGCCGGCGGCAAAAGCTCGGCCCTCAGCATTTCCAGAAACAGATGATGCATTAATTCATCCCGGTGCTTATATTCACCATGCTCCCGCATGCCTTTCAGAATATCCAGAACATGCATTTTTACCATGGGACGCATGGGCACGGGCGACAGGGCGCTGAGTATGTGCATGTCGCGGAACTCAAACACCTTGGTATATAAAATACCACCGACCCGCACAGTCCGGCTTCCGTTTTTTTCAACAACATAAACCTTCTCGCCGCTTTCGATATTTAGTAAGTGTATGCCCTGCCCTCTTTCCACGCCCAGCACCTCATAAAAAGCCATGGGCGCGTCGTTCTGTTTTCTCAGGTACTCCATCTCCTCGGCGCTTAATTCCCCGGGAAAGGCAGCGGCAAAAGAGGAGGCCAGGGTGCGCGGGGTCCCCTCTAAAAAGGGGATATCATCCCACGGCTCATCCTCACTCTCCGGTAAAAAACTAAAAAGAAACCAGGGATAAAAAATCTGGAAGAAAACTTTACGGTCAATGTGGGCATCCAATTCATCATCGTCTTCAAAGAAAATACGCCATCCCGTGTCAAGCGCTTCCTCGCCGAAAGCATCCCTGACATAATCCAGCAGCATATATACCAGCTCGGCGTCCAGGTCCACAATATATTTGCGTACTCTTTCCTGCTGCCGCAGGGTTTCATCCTTGAGCAGACAACATTTTTTATACTTTTTTCCGCTGCCACAGGGACAGGGAGCGTTGGGGGCAAATAATCGCAAGGCCACAAAATTCTCCGGGAAAGTTTATTTTTGACAGGGAAATAAATTAAGGGAATTTTGCACTTATTTAAAATTTTTCAGTTCTGTATCATCTGTTTGAGGAGCGGATAGTTCCCCGCTCAGGAAAAAATACGTTGCCCGATGCGGGTAAAGCGGTAGCTGCGTTCAAAAAAGGCCAGCCGTTCCCTGGCGGAGGGAGACGGCGGCAGGGCATCCAGTTCGTCCAGCAGGGCGCGGGCCGTGCGCGCCAAAAGGGCCCGGTGCCCCTCTCCGCCCGTCTCCGCCGAGGCTATCCCCCGCAGGGCCTCTGCCATTTCCGCGCGCCAGGCGCCCCGGTTATTCAACATGGCGGCCCGGGCTATTAAAAAAGCCGGCCACTGTTCGGCCATGCTCATTCCGGCCACCTGCCTTCAAAGGTCCGCAGCCCCCGGCGATAGCGCTCCAGCAGAGCGCTCCGCCGCTCCCCGGATAAACTCTCATCCAGCAAGCGGAACAAAAAGCCCTTCTCCCGCGCGTCATGATGATCCAGCAGGTCTTTCAGATACATATATTCATCAAAGAGACGGGCCAGGTTAAGCGTTTCCATTCTTCCCGCCAGGTACAGGCGGGGAAAAAGATAGGCATAG
>WGCN01000156.1 GCA_015493745.1 Calditrichales bacterium | reverse complement strand
GAGATAAGCACGCCTCGCGCCCCTTTTTCGGCCAGCTTTTGACACATGCCAAACAGACCACCCTCAAAGCCGCGTACATCCAGCATGCCATGCAGCGATTTTGTTTTACAGTGTTCACAGCTCAGGGCGCAGTTTTCGCCGGTTACGCTGATAGAAACAAACTCAGTGGCCGAATGGCCGCAATATTCCGACGTTTTGTAATTCTTCAACCCCGGTGCGTAAAAGGTGATACGATTATCAAAATGGTTTTCCCGTATGCGTCCGCACAGTGGATCAATCTCGATGGTTAAGGGCTCCCACTTGGGGGCATACAGGGGCAATATATCAGGCATGTAGATTTCCTCCCGGCGATACAAAACAGCCATAGGGTTCCAGGCTTAGTTTCTTTTCCACCACCCTTGCCCGGCTCAGGGCCTGAACAATGGCCTGAAGCAGGCTCTGTTGCGGTAATGAACTCAGGGCTTCATTATGTTTGTGGTACAGTTGGTTTAACGTCTCTTCAATTTTTTCCTTGTGTGCGGCATGCCAGCGAAAGTGCCCTTCCACATCGGCGATGGCTGTTTCCGAAGCAAAAAAATCCCCGCGGATAAACAAGGCCTTGATCTGCCGCCCGGCCAGGGTCAGCCGGACTTCCAGCAACCCTTTTTCCGTTTTGATGCGGCACATACCCTCGGCATCCTTAACCCGGGATGTTTGATAAATCCATTCCGGGCGCTCATATTTTTCCTGCTGCCTCAGGGCAATGCGCTCCAGTTCCCGCGTACTAAAATAGCCTTCTGTCAGACTGGTGTTAAAAACCTCTTTATAACCCGTAGCCACCGCCTGCCGCACCTGATCCGTGGAGAGCGCCCGGCCGCTTTCCCGGCGCACGGTGGTAATGCGCTGATCCACGGTGGCGATCTCCTTATCCGATATCTTTTCAAAAGGCGTGTTCAACACCTTGAGCATCAGAGCGATGTCCATATCCACCAGAATGGAAGAGTGAAACAGCAGACCGCCCGATGAATCGCGGAAAATACCCAAACCGGCGATTTTACGACCTTCAACCTCAATATCGTTCTTACGACGAAAACGGGCCCGTACCCCCAGGCTTTGCAATCCACGGATGATGCCCTCGGAAAAACGGCCCATTACCTCACGGGCACGGCCATAGGTATCTTCCTTTTTGCCCGGAATGCACAGGGCCACGCCCAGTTGGTTGCGCCCCATAAAGATGGTCCCGCCACCCGTGGGACGGCGGTTTACCGCAATGCCGTGCCCGCGGCAAAAGTCCAGATGTATTTCATTTTCCACATCCTGAAAGCGTCCGGCCAGAGCACAGTGGTCCCGGTAGGTGTATAAACGCAACAGGGGATCCGATTCGCCCCGGCCCACGGCGCCGGCCATATAGTCATCGGCGGCCAGGCCAAAAGCGGCCCCGACCCCGTCGTCATAAATCAAGCGCCAGGACATCAGGCGTCAAAACCCTGACTTTCCAGGCGTTTTATCTCAGCTTCCACCCACGGTTTCAGGGCCTCGCCGGAAACAAAATCCACGGACTCACCCGGCCAGTCATCGGCCTTGATGCTTATCAGCCAGCCCCGGCCATAGGTATCGTCATTTACAATACCGGGATTTTGAACACAGGCTTCATTCACCGCCACCACCGTTCCGCTTACCGGAGCAAAAACATCACCGGTCATCTTGGCCGCCTCCAGCGTACCCATGGATTCCCCCTTCTTAACATGTGTTCCCGCGGGGCGCAGGGTGATATAGGCCAGGTCGCCCAAGTTATCCAGACCGATGGCGTCAATACCACTGATAACGATGTCGCCCTCTTCCTTTCGTATCCACATATGGCTGTTTTTTTCATAAAAAAGCTCTTCGGGAAATAAAAAATCTTTTTTGGCCATCGTGTTTCCTTTCTCTGGTATACAAAAAACCCCTTCCGTTTTAGTAAAAACAATCGAAAGGGGTTGTGTTTAATTTTTTAGGCTTCCGCTTTTTCCGGGGCGCTGTCTTCCTCCGCCCGTGGCAGGTCCATGGCTTCCAACACATAGTCGATAATATCCATAACCTCCAGTTTACCTTCGTTGCCGGAGGTTTTGACGGCGTCGGAATACATGGTCATATCCTTGGGACAGGCCACGGTAAAATATTTAATATCGCCCAGACTCATGGCCTCCTCGATGCGGTTTTCACTGGGCCGCTGGGTCATGTCGTCATGATCTTTCATCCAGATGCGACCGCCACCGGCGCCGCAGCAAAAGGAATTGGACATATTGCGCTGCATTTCCACCAATTCCACGCCGCACAGTTTCATCAACTCGCGCGGAGCGTCAAATACGCCGTTGTAACGTCCCAG
>WGCN01000155.1 GCA_015493745.1 Calditrichales bacterium | reverse complement strand
TTCCGGAGCAGCCCGGAGCGGTTTGGGGCGAACTCCCCCTTTCCCCCGCCGTCCGGCCCTTTTTGCAAACCTATAAACGGCTGTACCCGCAGTTGCGCCGCTCCGGCGCAACCCCTTTTCTCATCGCCAACCGCCGCTTAAAACTATACCGGTTTGAAGACGGTGCCGCGTTTATACCTGATTTTATACTCTTTACTGAACAGCCGCGAAAATCGGTTCGGCAGCTTTTTATAGCCTGCCGGCCGGAAACAGACCCGCGAGACCGTAAGTTCTTGAGCAGCCTGCGGCAAAGCATCCGAAAAGATAATACGGTTTATCACATCTCCGGTCTGGTGCTTGATAAAGAGGGCGCGGCATTTGAAAAGGCCTGGGTCGACCTCCTAAGGGATATTCGTCACGGGGATTAAAGGCGATCTAAAGCCCGATATTCTTCTTCAATCCGCGGGATACGGGCAACGTGCTGCGGCGCTTGTCATTCATCACCAGCCGGTAGCGTCCGCCAAACCACCTTTGCGCCTCGCGGATGTGCCGGATGTTTACCAGCACCGAACGGTGTACCCGGCGAAAGCTCTCCGCCGGCAGACGTTTCTCCAGTTCATTCAGGGAAAGATCGCAGATGTAGCTCTCCTCCGCCGTATAGAGGCTGACTATTTTGTTGGAGGCCTCAAAGTAGCAGATATCCTGATAATTTATAAAGAAGACCCGGTCTCCCGCCCTGACGGTAAGTTGTTGTGAGGGGGGGCGCCCGATATTTTGCACTATTTCCCGCAACTGACGGCGCAGAAGGTCGCTGTCACCCTCCTTCAGGCGCTCCACCTTTTCGATGGCCCGCGCCAGCCGTTTCTTCTCCACCGGCTTTACCAGATAGTCCACGGCATTCTCATCAAAAGCCTTCAGGGCGTAGGCATCGTAGGCGGTGGTAAAAATAACGGCCGGAACGTTGTCCAGTTTTTCCAGCAGGGCAAAGCCATCCAGTCCGGGCATGCGGATATCGAGAAAAACCACATCCGGTTGCAGCCGGTTCAGCAATTCCAGAGCCTCAATGCCGTCGGCGGCCCCGGCCAGCACTTCAACCCGGTCGCTAAAAGCGGCCAGCATACGCTGCAGCCGTTCACGGGCCAGGGCTTCGTCATCCACAATCACCGCTTTCAATGTCACGTCGTTACTTCCTTTTTTAATGTTCCGCTTGCCAGGGGTAATTCCAGAAGTATGGAAACGCCCCGGGCGTCACGAATATCCAACGCAGCCTCCGCACCATAGAGATGTCGCAGCCGTTCACGCACCAACGACAAACCGTTGCCGGTACCGGTGTTGCTTTTTCCCAGCCCCACCCCATTATCACGGATCAGGATATGCAAGCGCCCCTGTTTACAGGCCGCCCGGATTTGCACCTCCCCGCCGCCCCTTTTGGGGGAAAGGCCATGCACAACGGCGTTTTCCACCAGAGGTTGCAACAGCAGTGGCGGCACCGGGGCGCCCAGGGCCGCTTCATCGGTTTCGATATGGTATTGCAGGCGGCGGCCCAACCGGATTTTCTCAATTTCCAGATAGGATTGAATCACCTCCAGCTCTTCCCGCAGGCTCACCCGCTCCCGGTTCTTGGAATCCAGGGTATATCGGAACAGGGCGGCCAGTTGTTCGGTCATGCGTTCGGCCTTGTCGGCGTCGCTGCGGATCAGGCTGGCGATGGAGTTGAGGGTGTTGAACAGGAAGTGCGGATCGGTGCGGGCGCGCAGGGCTTCCAGTTCGGCGGATTTACGCAGGGCCTTTAAACGCTCCTGCTCCATCTCCCTTTCCTTTAGCGATTCCGCCATGTGCATGATCTTTTCTTCCATTGTAAAATAAATGATGCCGGCCAAGCCGAATAAGACCGACAGGGCCAGGTTTATCAGGAACATCTGCTCCCGGGAAAAAATGAGATCCACGCCGGGGAAAAATACCGAATGAACCAGAAAATAACCCAGTTGGGAGCCCATGGCGCCAAAGACCAGTAATACCAGTGTCAGCGCCGTCCCTTTTTTAAGGCGGCTCCATCCCCTATAGCTCTTCTTCAGAAACAGATGACTGGGCAGAGCGATACTCCAGCCGATGGAATGGGCAAACAACAGGTTAATCATAAAGCTCTGCAGCCATTTTTCACCATGCAAAAACAAGTTAGCCAGCGTCGGCAGCAGGGCGATCAGGGTATTGTATAGCGCTATTTTATAAACAAACCCTTTTTCCACCACGGGGAAGCTGTTAAAACTCAATATTCACGCCCCCCACCAGCAAAGGCTGGAACTGCAATATCTCCCGGGTACCGCCATCGTCATTATACTGGTACTCCCAAATATTTTTGGTATTCAGAACATTGGAAGCGTCAAAATACACAACCATATTCCAGGAATCAAAAAAGTAGCGCCGGTCCAAACGGAAATCCAGACGGCTGTATTCGGGCAGGCGCACGGTGTTGCGTTTCAGATTTTCATCCACCAGCCAGCGGCGCAGTTCCGGGTGATAGACGGGGGAGGTATAGGGCCGTCCGCCGAGATAGCGGAATTTGACGCTCAGTTCCGTTTCATCGCTAAAGGGTAAAACCGTGGCAAAAACCCGGTACCACCAGCTCTCCCGCGCCCGCTTAAACCACTCCTGCTTATAAAAACGTATTTTATAGCCGGCGATCAGGGTCAGTACATGACGGTAATCATAATTGCCGTCATACCAACTGTTATCCCGCAGATCCAGATTTTGGGAACGGCTGAAGGAGTAACTGAAGGTTCCCGAGAAATTGGCGGTTATTTTTTTCTGCAAAAAGGTTTCCAGCCCGTAGGAACGCCCCCGCCCGGCGTTGAGCATCTCATTGTCATAATAGTCCAGCGGATCGGCAGTGGTCAGGCGACGGTACCGGGGAATACCCTCATAGGTTTTGCGGTAAGCCTCCAGGGTAAATTTGATATCGCTGCGCAACAGATAATCGAATCCGGCGATAAACTGTTCGGAATAATAGCTTTCCAGGGAGCGGTTCTTGCGGTTTTGCAGCAATTGAAAATATACCGGTGATTGATAATGGCGGCCATAGGCCAGGTTCAGCGACATTTTCGGGCTAAACTCCCAGCTCATACCCAGGCGCGGACTCAGCGCATGAAAACCGGTATACTTAAAATATTCATAGCGGGCGCCGGCCGTAAAGGTGAAGCGTTTTAGAAAATCGAAAGAAAGTTGCCCGTAAAGAGCAGTTTTGTAGCTGTTCAGTTCATCGGTGTAACGATCCCCCTTGTAAATCCGGGCGATACCGGTGACCGAATCCGGACGTGACGCCGCCGGATCATAGGTAAACAGCGTATCGGCGGCCGAAAAAATATCCAGATCAAAATTGACCTGTTTTAGCTGCCCGCCCCAGTTAAACTCCAGGCCGTTTTTCATGCGGTAGGTGAAATCGGTCTTAAGCGTGGTCTCCTTTTCCACCGAGCGGTTGGAGAAGTAGGTGTTACCGGTCAGCGTGCGGTAGACATCCACATCCCAGTCGCTTTGAGCCACGGAGAGCGTGGTGCGTCCGTAAAAGCCGGGATTAAAGACGGAGCGCAGGGAGAGTCCCGCGGCATATTGCCCGCCGTTGCTTTTCACATTTTCGGCCCCCCGGGAGTAACCGGCGCCCCCTTCATCCTGAATATGGATTTTGTCCCGCCCATACATCATGTTAAAGATAAGCGTATTGGCCGGGCTGAGATCGTAGCTTAAACGGCCCTGCAGATTGTAGTAGCGGGGCACGGCTACCAGCCCGATGGCGTCGACGATCAGATCCAGATAGCTGCGCCGCGCGGAAACGATGTATGAGCCCCTGCCGCCGTTCAGCGGCCCCTCGCTGATCAATCCCGCTCCGGCCATGCCCATATCCAGCGTGGTTTTAAACTGTTCCCGCGAACCGTCGCGCAGACGGATATCCATAACCGAGGAGGCCTTATCGCCATATTTTGCGGGGAAAGCTCCGGCGTAAAAGTCCACCTGCCCCACCATCAGCGTGTTAATCATGTTAATGGGACCGCCGCCGGTGCCCTGTTCGCCGAAGTGGTTGGGGTTGGGAATCTCCACATCATCCATGAGAAAAAGATTTTCGCCGGGATTGCCGCCGCGAATGATGATTTCATTATTCTGATCCGAGCCGGAAACCACCGAGGGCAGAGACTGCATCACCCGTTGAATATCCAGCGAGGAACCGGGACTGCGGCGCACCTCTTCAAAATCCAGGGTTTGGGCGCTGACCACCGCCTCGCGGGGTTGGGCGAAGTAGGAGGCCGTCACTTCCACCGTTTCGCTTTCCAGCAAATCGGGACTCATTTTTATGGACAGGATGGTTCTCCCGGCGGGATTGATAACCACATTGGCCTTCATTACGGTTTTATAGCCCAAAAAGTAGATACCGATATTATAGCTTCCCGGCTGAAGATTACGGATGACAAACTGGCCGTCCATATCGCTGGCCGCGCCCTGTACCGTTCCTTCCACCACCACATTGGCGCCCACCAGGGGTTGTTTGTTGTTGGCATCCGTTACCGTACCGGCCAGTGTGCCTTTCTGCATTTGCCCCACTGCCAGGATGGGAAAAAGAACCATCAGTAAAAGTGCATAGCGCATGAAAAATTCCTCCGAATAGCTGTTAGTCTGGTTAAAAAAAATCCGCCTTTTCGCAGACGGAACGTTTTTTACTTTCAGCGGAATTTAACATTCAAAGATGCGGGAAAAAGAAATCTCCGCCGGATGGCCCGATTGGTGCGATGAATGAACTCTCCCGATGGATGAGGGGATTCCTGACCGGTGACGGGAGCTCTTTTCGTGGGCACATAAGCCCTGCCCCGCTCCCGGGGCTTTAGCCCGACCTGGCCTACCGGGTATCTTTCACCTGAAACCGGTTTCTCTGTCTTACGGCTATCCATCCCCCGGCCACGAAGCCATAGAAATAAAACCGGGATATCCTTATATTCCCTTAAGATTATCTTAAAGGAACCCCATGATCGATTCCCTTATAAAAAACGCCCCCTCTTCCCTTGACCTGACCAATGCCCGACACCTGAAACAGATCACGGAAATCAGCGAAACCCTTCTTAATAACTACAAAACCATCCCGGCCATAGACGCCGTGGAACAAGAACTATTCGACCGCGCACAGAGAGTACCGGTATTTATTATGCTTGCCCTGAAACTGGCCCGCTCACGTCTGCTGGTGAAAAAGCTGACCCGGCCGCTGAAGGTGTCCGTTGTCTTTGCCGTTTACAAGGAACACAATCGCATTAAACGCCCCGGTGAACATGCGCATGGCGAGGACTTTCTGCGCCGCAAGGTGGAACAACTGCGCTGGCTGTTTGCGGGAAGCCCGCACATCGACTGGGAACTGATTATTGTCGATGACGGCTGCCCCGAGGGCAGCGGTCGCATCGCCCGGCAGATCGTGCAAGAGGAAAAGCTAAACGCGCGGGTTAAGGTGCTGTTTTTGCAGGAGGCCATCGCAAAGGGATTGCCGGTAGTGGCCGGGTTACAATCCACCCGCGATAGTCAGAAAGGCGGGGCCATCACCTACGGCATGTGGTATGCCGCTGAAAACAGCGGTACGGAAAACCATGTCATTCTCTTTACCGATGCCGATCTTTCCACCCACCTGGGACAAACAGGCCTTTTGCTGGCCCCCATACGGACGGGGGGTAAAGCGGTAGCCATCGGCTCCCGGCGGGAGAAAAAGTCGGTAGTGATCAAACAAGGCCGCCGGAATGATCGCGGTAAGCTCTTTATCTATTTGTGGAAGCGCATGCTGCCGGACCTCAACGCGATCATCGATACCCAGTGCGGATTCAAGGCCTTTGACAAAGCGATGCTTCAGGCCATCATCCAACCGTTGATCGAGCGGAAGTTTGCCATCGATATCGAGCTGCTGCTCAAGGCACAACTGCGCCGGCCGGGATGCATCGCCAGGGTACCCATCGCCTGGATCGACAGCGAAGCGGCCTCCACCACCACCGACCTGCAGCCCTATCTGCCCATGCTGAAAGCGATTGCCGCCATGTATCGCAATTACCTGCCCGCCAATCCGCAAGCGGAAGAATTCGCCCGCTTTATCGAATTACTGACCCCGGAAGCGTTTGACCGCCTGCTGGAAAACATTCCGCCGGAGATCACCGACCGGGAACCGCTGGCCTTTGGCGATTATGACGGTGTTACGGTGGCGCGGCTGCAAGAGCTCATGGCCCGCCCCCCCGCTTAGATTGGCCCTCTTTTTTCGGCTTTCCGCGGCCTCTGTATGTAACAGTATTAAAGCAATTCCTTTAAAACCCGGTGCATCTCGCGGAAGTCCCTGACGATATGGTCGGCCTCGTTCAGGGCCTCCGCCGGAAGGGTGGTTTGCACCGCCAGAACCCGGCAACCGGCGGCGCGGGCCGCGGTGATGCCCAGGGGAGCGTTTTCTATCACCAGGCATTCCCGGGGATCGCGCGCCAGTTTACGCGCCCCCCGCAGATAAGGATCGGGATGGGGCTTGCTGTGCCGGACATCCTCCAGGGTGACCACGGCGTCGAACACACCTTCCATATGCCCGGCGATTGTGGCCAGTACACGCCGGCTGCTGCCGCCGGTAACCACCCCCAGGGACAATTGTTTTTGCTTTAACAGTGTGATGACCTGCCAAAAGCCGTCAAAAAAGAGCACCTTGTTATGACGGTACTGCGAGCGTACTTTTTCCGTAATCTCCGCCAGATGGTCTTCCAGCCCCAGGTTAAACTTGCGGCTGATATAACGGGCGATGTTGGGCACGCCGGCCCCTTCGTAAATAAAAAAATCCCCGGCCTGCAAATCATGGCCGTAGTCGGCCAGCACCGTTTTCCAGCCCTGAAAATGCTGCTGCATGCTGTCGACCACCACCCCGTCGAAATCAAACAAAACCCCTTTGATCACCCGTCGCTCCTTTTATATAAAAAATGCCACCCGTAGCCGGGTGGCATGCAAATTAAATCTCAGATAGCCCTTATTCAATTCTTTCAAAGCGGGCCTGGAAAAAGCGCAGATATTCCGGTTCATACACCATGCGCAGCCCCTTTGCCTTATGGGCGTTTTGATAGACCGCCTTAACCGCCTCGGCCACCACATCCATATGGGCCTCGGTGTAAACGCGCCGGGGAATGGTTAACCGGGTCAGTTCCAGCCTGGGATAGCGGTGATCGCCCGTCTTCGGATCGCGCCCGGCGGAAACGATGCCCCGTTCCATGCCTCGGATACCCGAGTCCAGATAAAGCTCCGCGGCCAGCGTTTGCGAGGGGAAAACATCCTGTTTGAGATGGGGATAGAACTTTCTGGCATCCAGAAAAATGGCATGTCCGCCCACGGGCCGCACGATGGGGATATCCCAGTTGGTCAGCAACTGCCCCAGATACTCCACCTGTCCCACACGGGCGCGCACATAGGAGTCCTGCAGGGACTCACGGATACCGATGGCCATGGCCTCCATATCGCGGCCGGCCATGCCGCCATAGGTATGCAGGCCTTCGTAAACCACCACCATGTTGCGCAGACGATCGAACAGGCCCCGGTCGTTCACCGCCGCCCAGCCGCCGATATTGACCAGGTGATCCTTTTTGCCGCTCATCCAGGCGCCGTCGGTGTAGCTGCAAAATTCTTTCAGGATTTCAGCGATCGTTTTATCCCCATAACCCGCTTCGCGCTGCTGGATGAAGTAGCTGTTTTCCACCATGCGCGTGGCGTCCAGATAAAGCTTTATCCCGTATTTATCGCACAGGGCGCGCAGGGATTTCACGTTGTCCATGCTCACCGGCTGTCCTCCGGCCATGTTCACCGTTCCCGCCAGGCTGACATAGGCGATGTTTTCCGCTCCGTTCTCCCGGATCACATCCTCCAGCTTTTGCAGGTCCACATTCCCCTTAAAGGGATGGGTGCTTTCGGTATCGTGGGCCTCGTCGATGATCACATCCACAAATTTGCCCCCGGCCAGTTCCTGATGCAGGCGGGTTGTGGTAAAATACATATTCCCGGGCACGATCTGCCCGGCGCGGATTTCGGCCTGGCTCATCAGGTGCTCCGCGCCGCGCCCCTGATGGGTGGGTACCAGATATTTATAGCCGTAAACCTGGCGCACGGTCTCTTCCAGATGGTAAAAATTAACGCTGCCGGCATAGGCTTCATCGCCCAGCATCATGCCCGCCCACTGGCGGTCGCTCATGGCGCTGGTGCCGCTGTCGGTCAGCAGATCGATATAGACGTCGGCGGATTTTAGCAGGAAGGTGTTGTAGCCCGCCTCACGGGCGGCTTTTTCGCGCTCTTCCTTCGGTTTCAGTTCTATCGGTTCCACCATTTTTATTTTCCAGGGTTCGGCCCAGCTGCGGCGGTCAAACTGTTCGCCCATCGTTTTTAGCCGTTTGCTCATGTTCGTCTCCTTTCGCGTATGAAGATTAAATGGTCTGTTGAGAAAACGATCTAAAGTTACGAAATAAAAATGGCGCGGGATAGGAAAAAAGTAGAGCCGGCCCAGGTCTTTGAGGCGGGTTTCGGATTAGGCGTCACATATCCAGCGGGCTTTTGACGCCCAGGATGTTTTTTGAGGCGATGTGGGTATATATCATGGTTGTTTGAATATTGCTGTGCCCCAATAATTCCTGTATGGTGCGAATGTCGTAGCCATTTTCCAACAAATGTGTGGCAAAGCTATGGCGCAAGGTGTGAATGGAGGCCTTTTTAGCTATGTTTGTTTTACGCAAAGCGCGTTTAAAGGCCTTTTGCAATGGATCGGGCAGGCGATGATGCCGACGAAGGATACCGCTTTGCGGATCGATGGAAATATTTTTACCCGGGAACAACCAGAACCAAGACCATTCCTTGCCCGCACCGGGATATTTTTTTTCCAGCGCGTATGGCAAGGCCACACCGTTTTGGTTATGGGCACGATCCCAATCATAAAGCATGCGCACCTCTTCCAGATGTTTTTTTAGGTCCGGCAGTATGGCTGTAGGCAAAATCGTCCGGCGATCCTTGCCCCCCTTTCCGGAACGCACCCACAGAATTTTATTTTCCCAATCCACATCCTTAATCCGCAAGCGTAAACATTCCGACAGGCGCAGTCCCGTGCCATAAATAAGTCTGGCCATCAACAGGTTTAAACCTTTCATATATTGAAAGATGGCCTGGATTTCACCCGGCGTCAGAACTATGGGAATGCGTTTACTTCTTTTTGCCCAAACAATATCGTTTAACTCCCCCACCTCCTCTTTCCTAACATTTTTAAAAAAGAAGATCAGCGCGTTTAAGGCCTGGTTTTGCGTGGCCGCGGCAACGGACTTATTCATCGCAAGATGCGTTAGAAAAGGAGCAACCTGCCGGGATTCGGCTTTATATGAAGTAAACATCAGAAAACGCCTTACCCATGCCAGATAGGATTTCTCCGTGGCCCGGGACAATTTTTTGGTGCGTATCACCTGTTGCATTTTTTCAAGATCAGCAGAAGGATGGGGATGCGACGCGGCCATAGGTTGTTGAGCGTCTAAATACATATTGTACAATAAAGCCGCATGACGGGCCTGGTTTTGTTGCCAGGGCTTATCCTTAAGCAAATTAAGGTAGGCACTTATTTGTACAGAACTTAGTGGTGAACCCCATGTTAGATTATTGAATTTTAGAGCGCGCTTTATCCACAGGAGGTAATAGGGACGATATTTATCCTTAATCGATTTTTTTTCGAGGAAACGGAGGAAGCGGGTATGTTTTTCCATACTTATACGGACATCTGTTAATTACCGGATAACCATTAAAATTAGAGAATTATACTGACATTGACAGGGAAAAGCAAGACATTTTCCTTGCGCTAATATCCGTTTTTACTTATAATGCATGTAAAATACGGAATTCCGGTTAATACATAGTTATGCGTTTAATACATAGAGGGTTTGGATGAAGTCCATCGGTAAATATGGCGAGTATAGGGTTCTTGCTTGCTTATTGGAACGTGATATTGAGGTATATCAAGCTATGAATATTACTCAGCCTGACTTTGATCTAACAGCCATTCTAAGCAAAGAAAAGGTGGTCAGAATTCAGGTTAAATCCACTGAACTCAATAACAAGGCAACAAATAATGCAATTGATCGCATTGATAAAGACTACGACTTTCTAGTAGTTGTAATATTTGAAGGTGAAGGCGTCGCAAAATTCTTTGTAATGACAAAAGATGAGGCAATGCAAATAAAAGGTAACAATAAACAGCTTGGGGTTACACAACAGAGAAACAAGAAGCCGCAAGTAAAAGAAGCGCTTTTAGAGTATGAGAACAAATGGGATAAAATTAAAAACGCATAACAAGGCGCTCGTTCGGACGCAAACTCCGCTGCGCTTCGTTTGCGCCGCACAGCTTGGTCGTTATGCAATAAAGGAAAAGCAATGTCGGAGATAAATAAATCTTGGAACGTTATAAGAGCAATATTGCAAAATAACTTTACATTTTATGAAATTAAAGAAATTGTAGGGCTTGCCGGTTTTGATGTAACTCTTATTTCTCATCTAGAAC
>WGCN01000154.1 GCA_015493745.1 Calditrichales bacterium | reverse complement strand
TATAAAAGACAATATGCTCTTAAATATCGTTAAAACTGATGCTTTTACTAAATAACGGATTTTTTTTGAAATAATGGATAGTGTTTTATAACTAACTTAAAATAAAACGACTAAAATTTATTGTGTCCGGGAGAGGGCTCCGTGGAGGAACCCGTTTTTAGTATTATTAATTTATATGGGGAACGCCCATAAAGAGGGGCATGGATATCGAATAATCCCTGGGTCACAAAAATTCGGGAGAGCGGGTAAAATGCCCGGTCTGTTATTCTGTGCCTCCCGGAAGTAATCATACACACAGAACCGCGGGGCTGTTAAAATTATAAATATTTTTTCCATGACCTGTTTTATGCGGATTACCGGAAGATTCCGAAAAAAAAGAAAACTTCAGGTGCCTTGTGTGGTAAGCCGTGAAAACCGGCCGGCTCCCGTTTATTCCCCGTTGCTTTCGCTAATGATATATACCGGCCGCCGGCGCACGTCGCTGTTGATGCGCCCGATATACTCGCCGATGATGCCGATGCTCATAAGCTGTATGCCGCCGACAAACATGGAACTGACGATCAGCGAGGTCCAGCCGGTGATCGTTTCATGCAGGATGAACTTGGAATAGAGGGCGTACAGGATTATTACGAAGGCCAGGAAAGAAACCAGAAAACCGGACCAGGTAGCCACCTTGAGCGGGAAGTTGGAGAAGGCGGTGATACCGTCCCAGGCCAGGCGGATCATCTTTTTCAGTGGATAGCCGCTGCTGCCGGCGTGGCGCGGCTGTCGTTCATATTCCAGGGTGGTTTGGCGGAAACCCAGCCAGGCGATCTGCCCCCTAAGGTACTTATGGCGCTCGGGCATCTGCCGCAGGTGGTCGATGATTTTGCGGTCAATCAGCTTAAAATCGCCGGCGTCCAGCGGAATATCAAAATCGGTGATTTTGGCCAGCAGGGCATAGAAAAGACGGGCGGTGGCCCGTTTAAAGAGGTTCTCTCCCCGGCGCCGGGCCCGGCGGGTGTTCACCACCTCAAAGCCCCGACGGTAGTGTTCATACAAAGCGGGGATAACTTCCGGCGGGTCCTGCAGGTCGCTGTCGATGATTACCGCGCAGGCCCCCCGGCAATGATCCAGCCCGGCCATGACCGCCGGCTGATGGCCGAAATTACGGCTGAGCAGCAGATAGCGCACCGCGGGGTCCTTGCGGGCCAGATGGCGAATTATTTCCACGGAGCCGTCACCGCTGCCGTCATCGATAAAAATGATTTCATAAGGCAGGGCCATGCCCTCCAGCACCTTTTTCAAGGCCTCATAAAATACGGGCAGGGTGGCCTCTTCGTTATAAACGGGGGCCACAATGCTGATGTCGATCCGGGCTGCGGGCATATTTCCCCTATTCGAACAGGTCGAGAATGTCGTGTTTGGTCAGTGACTTAAAAAAGGCCTCCTCGGTGGAGATCAACTGCTTGACCAGTTCCTTTTTGTTTTGTTGCATTTTAACGATCTTTTCTTCCACGCTGTCCTTGGAGATCAGCTTGTAGGCAAACACCTTGCGTGTTTGACCGATGCGGTAGGCGCGGTCGGTGGCCTGCATCTCCACTGCCGGGTTCCACCAGGGATCAAAATGGATCACATAGTCGGCGGCGGTCAGGTTCAGCCCCGTACCCCCGGCTTTCAGACTGATCAGGAAGGTGCGGATTTCATCGCTTTCCTGAAAGGCGTTGACCGGTTTTTCACGATCCTTGGTGGAACCGTCCAGGTAGGAATAGGCGATACCGCGCTGCTCAAAAGCTTCGCGGATCAGCTTAAGCATCTGCACAAACTGGCTGAAAATAAGCACCTTGTGGTTTTCGGAAATGATCTCTTCCACCATCTCCAGCATGGCGTTAAACTTACCGGATTCGTCGGCTCCGTTTTTGGTTACCAGTCCGGGATGGCAGGCGATTTGCCTTAATTTGGTCAGCCCTTCCAGCACCTTGAACTTGGACTTGTTCAGTCCCTTGGACTCAATCTCATCCATAATGCTGTCACGGTAACTGCGCCGCCATTTGTCATACAGGGCCTGTTGCCCCTCGGACATGGGCGAGTAGGTGATGCTTTCCACCTTGGGGGGCAGTTCCGTGGCCACGTCTTCCTTGGTGCGCCGTAGAATAAAAGGGAAGATCAGACGCCGCAGGGTTTGGGCCACCTGCACGTTCTGTTCCTTTTCGATAGGTCGCATAAAGGTTTCCTTAAAGAAGTTCTGGTCACCCAACAAGCCGGGGTTGACGAAAGCGAACTGGGCCCACAAGTCCATGGTGTTGTTTTCCACCGGTGTGCCGGTCAGGGCGAGTTTATTGGCCGCGGAAAGGGTGCGCACCGCCTTGGAGGTTTCCGAAAGCGGATTTTTGATATTTTGCGATTCATCCAGGATGATAAACTTGAAATGCAGCTCTTTCAGGAAACTGACGTCGCGGCGCAGATGGCCGTAGGTGGTCAGAATGAGCTGGTATTTTTTCAGGCGGCGGATATCCTTGGTGCGCCGTGTGCCGTAGTGAACCAGATACTTCAGCCCCGGCGTGAATTTTTCGATCTCACGCACCCAGTTAAAGATTACCGAGGTGGGGGCCACGATCATGCTGGTGGACTTAGGCTCCTTATTGGTGATGTCACGGATCAGGGCCAGGGCCTGAATGGTTTTACCCAGGCCCATATCATCGGCCAGTATGCCGCCAAAGGAGAAATCCTTTAAAAAGTGCAGCCAGTCAAAACCCGCCTTTTGATAGTCGCGCAGTTCGCCGACAAAATTTTCCGGCACCGGATAACTTTTGATCTGCGTAAAGGAGTCCAGTTTTTCCAGCTTTTCTTCCGTCAGCGGGTCCATCGTCTTTTGATCGGCCTCCACCAGCAGTTTGTCCACAAAGTTCATGTGGTGGTTGGCAAAGCGGATGGTGTTGTTATCCGACTGACCGAAATTGATAATGTAGTTGAATTTTTCGATCAGTTTTTCCGGCAGTTTGGCAATGGTGCCGTCGCGCAGGCGTACATATTTTTTATGGGCCCGCAAGGCCTTTTTCAGCTCTTCCAGGCTTACCGGCTCGCCGTCGAATTCAAGATTGAGTTCCACATCGAACCAGTCGGTCTCCGAGGAGATGTTGACGCCGAAATGGGCCGGGGCGCGCTTAACCTTAAAGTGCACCAGACTCTCCTCGCCCATGATTTCAAAGCCCATTTTGGAAAGGGCGGGCAGGCCGTCAAACAGCCAGTCGAGGGAGTCTTCAAAGGTGGCGTAAAACAGACCCGGCGTATCCTCGCTGATGCCGCTGGCCAAAACCTTTTCCCGGAATTCCTGCTCTTTGTCGAGGTCGCGGTGTACGCGTAAAATCTGTTGCTCTTCATGATCGTAGGAAAGATACTGGTCGTTGCTCTGGCTAAAGGCAATCTCGATATCCTCGTACAGAAAGGAGAGGGAGACCACCAACTGATCGTCCATCTCTTCTATGTAGAGGCGGGATTTTGATATCTCGCGGATTTCATGCACCTCTATGCCCTCGGGGAAATCCACATAGGGAAAAATGGGCAGCTTGGCCAGATATTCCGAGATAAAGACATGGTACTCATCCTTGCTCAGGGCGATGGTCAGGTCTTCATCGATAAAGGATTTGATATAGCTGTAGCGCAGGGGAAAGTTACTCCAGTGCAGCTTGCCGTCCCGGTAAAAGTAGATCGGATTCACGGTCAGAATCTTGGTATTCTTATCGATGATGATCTCTTCGTCATCGCGGCGGAAATAGGGTTGAAAACGGTAAATATCCCCTTCCTGGATCAGGCGGAAGCGCATTTTCCAGGGGCGACGGCCATAACGGATACGGGTGCCGATGGTACCGTCGTCATTTTTCAGATGGAGCTCGCTGGTACGCAAAAGGTCGAAAATCTGTCCGGCATCCAGACCGAACTTGAGGTAGCTGGTTTCCAGCCGGCCGCGGTGGTACACGGAGGAGAGCTGGCTTTGCAGCCGCTCCAGATAGGATACGGCAATCAGGTCGCCGGAGGTGCGGAATACGTTTTGCTGCGAAAGCTCATTATAGGAAGGTTCCTGAACACGACCGTAGGTGCCGTCCTTTTTCATGTAAACCTTGACCGGCTTGATGTTCCAGTAATTTTCGGTAACATGGATGATATAGAGCAGTTTCCAGCGTACCTCCTGGGAGAATTCGGCATCGACCTGTTGAATGGCGATCAGTTTCTCGAAATAGTCCTGCCAGTGGGTTTCTTCTTCCTTCTTTTGCTCCTCATGGGTGCTTTGGTCGTCGATGACCTTCAGGGCCACGGCCACGGCATGCTTGCACACATATTTGTAGGGGCAGGTGCAGGTAGAGGAGAAGGACGTTCCGTCCACCATCAGGTTGGTTTTGTAGGGATAGGTGCCGGTGACGATGGCATGCACCGAAAGGTTATCCCGTTTTTCTATTTTTACGCGGCCATCTTTAAAATAATCCAGTCCTTGACGAAAGATTATATCAGGAACTTTGTCCTTAAGATCCTTGATATCTATTTTCAAAACACACTCCAAATAAAACTTTTCAAAAAACTATTAATAAAAGGGCAATATAATACATTAATTTTTTGAGTACAAAACCAATTTTCCATTTGTTACCAAAGTTTTTGAATTGCAAATTATGTCCTCAGGAAAACTATCATCGGCAGATAAATGAATAATAGAAATCAGATTGTCAAACAATTTTCCATCGGTTTCATCCCCCTGCTGGTATTTCTGGTGGCCGAATATTTTTACGGCGTGGTGGTCGGTCTGGCGGTGGCCATGGCCTTTAGCCTGGCGGAGCTGGCCTATCTGTGGTTTCGTCACCGCCGGGTGGATACCTTTATTCTGGTGGATGTGGGCCTGTTGCTCGTTTTGGCCGGGATTTCCATTGTGCTGGACAGCGATCTGCTGTTTAAACTGAAACCGGCGGTGATGGAATTTATCCTGGTGGGCGTGCTGGCCGTGCATGGCTTTACCCGCCATCCCGTGTTGCTGTGGATGATGAAACGCTATCTGGCCGGCATGGAGCCGGGCGAGGCGCAAAAGGCCATGCTTAAAACCATGGCCCGCTTTCTGGCGGTGATCTTTTTGTTGCACACGGCGCTGATCGTCTGGTCGGCCTATTACTGGAGCGATGCGGCCTGGGCTTTTGTCTCCGGAGGCTTGTTTTATGTGATTATGGCGGTTGTCTTTGCCGGGCAGTGGTTCTATCTGAAAAGAAAGGGCCCCGCAAGCAGGCCTCCCGAGGTTGACGACGATGAGGAGTGGTTTGACCTTGTGGATGAACAGGGGCGGATAACGGGCCGGGCGCCGCGCGGCCGGGTGCATGGCGACCCCCGCCTGCTGCATCCGGTTGTGCATCTGCATGTGCTCAATGACAAGGGCTATATTTTGTTGCAAAAGCGTTCGGCGGGGAAAGAGCTGTATCCCGCCTGTTGGGATACGGCCGTGGGCGGCCATGTGGCTTCCGGTGAAAATATTATGCAGGCGTTGATGCGCGAGGCGCGCGAGGAACTGAATATCGACGCCCGCAAGGCTGTTCCCCTGTTCCGCTATGTGATGCGCAATGACTATGAAAGCGAACTGGTACACACCTTTTTGCTCAGGCGTAACGGCCCCTTTCGCCATAACCGCGAGGAGATAGGGGAGATACGCTTTTGGAGTCCGCCGGAGATAGAAGAAAGCACCGGCGAGAAGTTTACGCCCAATCTGCTGGAGGAACTGAAGATGTTGCGGGAAAAAGGGCTTTTGGGCGCGGTACGGGAAAAAAAGAGAAAAAGACGATGACCCTATCCTTTGACCGCCGTTACCGGGAAGAGGGCTGCCGGCTGTTGTGCGGTGTGGATGAAGCCGGACGCGGGCCGCTGGCCGGGCCGGTGGTGGCCGCGGCGGTGATCATGCCGGAAAAGGGGCGCATCAACAATATCGATGATTCCAAAAAGATCAAAGAACCGCAACGGGAGCTGCTGGCCGCGCGTATCCGGGAGCGGGCCCTGAGCTGGGCCGTCGGTCTGGCCTCCGTGGAGGAGATCGACCGCATCAATATTCTGCAGGCCACCTTTCTGGCCATGCGGCGGGCGGTGAGCGGTTTAGGGCTGAGGCCGGACTATCTGCTGGTGGACGGACGGGATTTTCCGGCCTTTGTTTACCCCGGCACGGAGGGGACGTTGAGCGGTGAAGCGGTGGTCAAAGGCGATGCCAAATCCTATGCCATTGCCTGCGCTTCCATTCTGGCCAAGGTGCATCGTGACAAGCTGATGGCGGAGTGGGCCGAGGCCTATCCCCAATATGGCTTTGAAAAGCACAAAGGGTACGCGGCGGCGCATCATATCGCCATGTTGCGGCAGCACGGCCCCTGTCCCCTTCACCGCCGTAAGTTTATCCGCAATTTTGTAAACGATGCACCCGGAGGGCAAGGGGAGCTGTTCTGACGCGTTGTGGGGGACGGACAAAGGAAAATTTGAGTTAAAGCACTTTCTTTTTTAAATCAGGGCCAAAGGGCAGAATAAAAAGCAGGCATTATGGATTACAGCAACAGGCATATTTTTTTAAACGGCTTTATGGGCGTGGGTAAAAGCCGTATCGGGCGCAGCCTGGCCCAAAGGCTGAACCGGCCCTTTGTGGATACGGATACCCTGATCGAGAGGCGCGCCGGATGCGCCATCCGGGAGATATTCGACAAAGAGGGCGAGAGCGGTTTCAGGGAAATGGAGCGCCGGGTGATCGCCGAAACGGCGGCGGGAGAAACGCCCCTTGTAATAGCCGCCGGCGGAGGCGCTTTGGTGGATGACGGTTCGCTGGCCCTGGCCCGGCAAAGGGGGGTGGTGGTCTTTATCCGCAGCGCGCCGCCAGCGATTGTGGAACGGGTGAAGAAGAATGATAAACGTCCTCTGTTGCATCTGCCCGCGGGGCAAGACTATGAAAAGCGGCTTTTGAGTCATATAACGCAAATGCTGGAACAACGGATGCCGCTGTATCTGCGATCGCATTTTTTGATAGACCGTGATGGTCTGGAGGCGGAGGATGTGGCCGGACTGATTGTGGCCTGTCTGGAAAAGATGTCGTGAATTTAGTTAAAGGAATTAATACGATGACCACGGATAAGATGACAAGAATCGATGTGGATATTCCCGGTGCGGCTTATCCTGTTTATTGCGGCAGGGATATCCTGCAAAACTTTGGCGCCGTATTGAGCGGCCATAAAAATTACCGTCAGGTGGCCGTGGTGACCCATCCCTCCCTGAGGAGACTCTGCGGCGAGCGTCTGCTGGAAACGCTGCCGGTGGAACAGAAATTTATTTTGGAAGTGCCCGAGGGCGAGGGATCAAAATCCCATGAAACGCTGATGCAGCTCTATACCGGTCTGCTGGAGGCACGCTTTGAACGGGGGGCGCTGATCATTGCCCTGGGCGGCGGCGTTATCGGCGATCTGGCCGGTTTTGCGGCGGCCACCTATCTGCGGGGGGTCGATCTGGTACAGTGCCCCACCACCCTGCTGGCCCAGGTGGACAGCAGTATCGGCGGTAAGACGGGGATCAACCATCCGCTGGGTAAAAACCTGATCGGCGCTTTTAAGCAACCGCTGTTTGTGTTCAGCGATACCGCCCTGCTGGCCACGCTGCCCGCCGGGGAAATACGCTGCGGATTAGGCGAAGTGATCAAGTATGCCTTTATCGGCGATGAGAAGCTGCTGACCTATCTGGAAGAAAATGTGGAACGGGCCCTGGCCGGTGATCCCGCCGTTTTGGAATATCTGGTGGTACTTTCCGCGCGGCAAAAGGCGGCCGTGGTGGAAAAGGACGAAAAGGAGAGCGGCCTGCGCATGATCCTTAATTTCGGCCATACCTTTGGCCACGCTCTGGAGGCGGAGTTCGCCTACAGCGGATTGAAGCACGGCGAAACGGTTATACTGGGCATGAAGTGCGCCCTGCGCTATGCCGCCGCGCTGGGACGCCTGGATGAGGCCGGTTTGCGGCGGGGCATGGCCTTGCTGGAGCGTATCCCCGTGGCTTACGATCGTTCAAAAATCGATCCGGCGCGCCTGTGGCGGCGCATGCGGATTGACAAAAAAGTAAAAGATGGCGCCGTGCGTCTGATTTTGGTGGACAGGCCGGGGCACTGGTTCGTGGAAGAGGCACGGCGGGAAGAGGTGGAAACGGCCTTTGCCGTCTTGCGGTAGTTTCTGCGGGATCCACGCTTGTGGCCCGCTTGCCGTCCGGGTTTCTATCTTCTTCTGCCCATCAGGATATGCGCCGCGCCAACGACAATGCCATTAAGCGTATGACCTGTGGCCACAACAAGATCATCCTTTGTGGCCACTGCCTGATAGGTGTTGGAGTTAAGGCTGACGTCCTTCCATGACAGACCGTTCCAGTGAACCAGCAGACCAAGATGGCCCACGAGAAAATAGTTGTTAAAACGGTCTCCGCGGATGCTTTCCTTTAGTATGGGAGGTATATTTTCTATTTTTTTCCAGTAAGAACCGCGCAGGTCGTTTTGATAGAAGCCGTCTCCACAGAGATACCATTTCCGGCCATTCATGCTCCACACCGAAGTCAGGGAATAGGGCAGGCCTTCTGTTTTCAGTTCTTCCGCCCTGTTACCGCTTATTTCAAAAAGAGCGGCCGGATCGGCGGAAAAAAGGCGGGAAGCGATAGCCAGTATCTTATAGGTGTTCTTTCCGGGTTCCTTTACACCCCAAATGTCGATTATGGGCAAATCCGTCCCGCTCCTGATCTTTCGCCAACGTGTGCCGTCATAATGGGCGATCAGGCCGTCATTGCCAACTATGTATAGGTCACTGGATGATGTCCCCCAGATTTTGTTTACATGAGATGGGAAATTTATATTCATTTTTAACGAATTAAAATTGATGCCATCCCAGTGTATTCCTCCCTCAAACCATATATCATTTTCGTTAAATGCAAAAACAGACTTTATGGGACTTAACTGCTTATAACTATTTTCATCTACATAATATATTCTCTTCAACGTCCACTTCTCACCGTCCCAGTGGGCGGCGTTATAGGGGTCTATCCAATTGCCCAGACTGTCATAAGTATAGGTC